>CAUSIL010000103.1:0-7044 GCA_963531395.1 uncultured Campylobacter sp. | reverse complement strand
GACGCGGTTTTTTAAAACTTTAGCCTTGCCGACGTAAAGAAGCTTGCCCGCCTTATCAAAATACTGATAAACGCCGGGCTGTGCGGGCAGCGAGCGGATCTCGTCGATTAGCAAAATTTAGCTCCCTTTTGCAAATTTACGCTTTTGCTTTGCGCGGTTAAATTTGGCGAGGTTTGCGCCATATAGTTTTTATAAATTAAAAGCTCTGCGTTTGAGCGCTTTGCGCCTAAATTTAGCCTTATTTTATCCCGTTTCATCGCGCCCCGCTTGATTCTTTAGCTAAATTTTGCTTGATAGCTAGGCGTATCTTTTCAAAACCATCGAAAATCCGCTCGCTTTTGGCTAAATTTACAAACTCTCCTTTGGCCGGCTCGGCGTAAGTAAAAATTCGCTTTTTTTCGTACGGGTCGGTTACTTTTTTAAATTTTAAATGCTTTGTCACAAAAAATTTAACGTCCGTTACGCGAGCGAGCCTGCCGTCAAAATTTACGCTAGAATAGATTTTTAATAAGCCTTTTAACATTTTTATACTACTATCGCTTTTTAATTCCTGAAGTCCTAACGGATGAAACAGGGCGAAAAACAAAACGCCGTTTTTCTCGTAGCAAAAGGCGATGAGTCTGCGATGATTTAGGCTTAAAAGCCGTAAAAATTCCCCGCATTCGCTACGGTTTTTTAACTCTTTATAAAAAGGATTATCAACAATATGTCGAATAATAGTCTTAGCGTCTTTCATAAAGCGATTTTAGCATTTTTTTTGTTAATTTTTATAGCAGGCTGCGGCCACAAGGGCGATCCGTTCTACGAAGAGCCGTCTGAGCCATCAAATAGCAAAACCGAAAAGATAAATAAACTATAAATCAAGGAGAGTAAATGAAGATCGTCGGACTTTTGGGTCTATTTTTCGCGCTTGCTTTCGGTAGCGGCGACGCTGCGGGCGAGGCGTTAAATTTAACGACTACGTGGGTGGGTATAGCATGCCTCATTATTTTCGTCGTGGGATATTTTTTCATCGCTACGGAAGAAAATTTTCATATGGACAAGGCTAAACCGGCCATATTTATCGGCACTTTTATGTTTTTGCTCATCGGCTTTTATATGCTGGCAAACGGCCTAGACGTGCATTCGTTGCAAAATGAGGTAAATCACCTGATTTTAGAGATTTCGCAGATCGTATTTTTCCTCATGGTCGCGATGACTTATATCGAGGCGCTTATAGAGCGGGACGTGTTTAACGCGCTAAAATACAACCTCGTCTCAAAGGGCTATACGTATAAAAAGCTATTTTGGCTAACGGGCATTTTGGCGTTTTTCATTAGCCCCGTCGCCGACAATCTAACTACAGCTCTTATCCTTTCTACTGTTCTTTTAACGATAGATAAAAATAACGTAAATTTCCTAGTCGCGGGCGCGATAAACATCGTCGTAGCCGCAAACGCAGGCGGCGCATGGAGTCCGTTCGGCGATATAACGACTCTGATGGCTTGGGCTGCGGGCAAGGCTCCGTTTATCGACTTTTTCGCGCTTTTCCCGGCTTCGTTTATCGGCTGGCTGGTTACGGCGTTTTTACTAGCGCGCGTCGTGCCTGAGGGCAGTCCGCACTTTGACCCTGCGACAGAGCCGAAAGTAAGCATCAAAAAAGGCGGCAAAGTCGTCATCGGACTTGGCGCATTTACGATATTTTCGGCCGTTATGATGCACCAACTTTTCCACCTACCTGCGATGTGGGGCATGATGTTTGGCTTCTCGCTTCTTAGTCTTTACACTTACATCTACAAAAAAACTAATAAAAACGAAGAGCCGATGCATGTTTTTCACTATATGTCAAAGATCGAAAATAACACGCTTTTCTTCTTCTTTGGTATCCTTGCCGCCGTGGGCGCGCTGCACTTCGTCGGATTTTTAAATTACGCCGTTTCGCTTTACGATAAATTCGGCGCTACGACCGTAAATATCGGCGTGGGCTTCCTATCTGCTATCGTAGATAACGTCCCCGTTATGTCTGCCGTACTAAAAGCAAATCCTATGATGGGCGCGGATGCGGGCGAAAATTTAAGCCAGTGGCTACTAGTTACCTTAACTGCCGGTATCGGCGGCTCGATGATTAGCTTCGGCTCGGCTGCGGGCGTAGGCGTGATGGGCAAACTAAAAGGCATATATACCTTCGGCGCGCATATGAGGCTTGCTTGGACTGTAGTAGTCGGCTACGTCGTATCCGTGGCGATTTGGTACGTGCAGTTTGAAATTTTGCATTTATATTTTTAAAGGGCGGGTATGAATAACACGATAATAGTTTTGGATTTTGGTTCGCAATACACCCAACTAATCGCTAGGCGTCTGCGCGAACAGGGCGTTTATACTGAAATTTTGCCTTTTAACGTCAAGGTCGAGGAGATCAAAGCAAAAAAGCCAAAAGGCATAATCCTAAGCGGCGGGCCTGCTAGCGTCTATGCTCCTGATGCGTATTTTTGCGACGAGGGCGTATTTAAGCTAAAACTGCCGATTTTAGGCATTTGCTACGGTATGCAGCTTTTGGCGCACAAATTCGGCGCCCAGGTCGCTCCGGCATCACACAAGGAGTACGGCAAAGCCGAGCTAACCGTGACTAAGGAGCACCGACTTTTTACCGATTTGCCCCAAAAGCAGATCGTCTGGATGAGCCACTCCGACTTCGTAAAAAATTTACCAAACGGCTTTGAGGCGTTGGCGACGAGCGAAAATTCGCCTTATTGCGTATTCGGCGACGACGCGCGTAAATTTTACGCTTTGCAGTTTCATCCCGAGGTGCAGCACAGCGAGTTTGGTACGCAGATCTTAAAAAATTTTGCTAAATATATCTGCGAGTGCGAAAGTACGTGGAATATGGGCAGTTTCGCCAAAACCCAGATCGCCAAAATCAAAGAAACCGTGGGCAACAAAAAAGTCCTTTGCGCCGTTAGCGGAGGCGTAGATAGCTCCGTCACCGCCGCGCTTTTGGCCGCTGCGATACCGCAAAATTTGATCCTAGTTTTCGTCGATAACGGACTACTTAGAACGGGCGAGCGCGAGCAGGTCGAGGCGACTTTTAGAACAAAGCTTGGCGTAGAGCTAGTTAGCATAGACGCGAGTAAAATTTTCCTAGAAAGGCTCGCGGGAGTAACCGATCCGGAGAAAAAACGCAAAATAATCGGCGAAACTTTCATCGAAATTTTTGAAAAAGAGGCCAAAAAGCACGATAACGTCAAATTTTTAGCCCAAGGCACGCTCTATACCGATATCATCGAAAGCTCGGTCGTGGGATCTAGCAAGACGATCAAAAGCCACCACAACGTGGGCGGGCTACCTGATTGGATGAGCTTTGAGCTGATCGAGCCTTTAAGAGAGATTTTTAAAGACGAGGTGCGCCAGCTAGGCCTTGAGCTTGGTCTTTCGCGCGAGCTCGTGTTCCGTCATCCATTCCCGGGACCGGGCCTTGCGATCCGCATAATGGGCGAGGTAAATACGCCGAGCCTCGAGCTACTGCGCAAAGCTGACGTGATCCTACGCGACGAGCTAAAATCAAGCGGCTGGTACAACAAAACGTGGCAAGCGTTTTGCGTGCTGCTAAACGTGCACTCAGTGGGCGTCATGGGCGATAACCGCACCTACGAAAACGCCGTGTGCATACGCGTAGTGGACGCCAGCGACGGCATGACGGCTAGCTTCTCGCGCCTGCCGTACGACCTGCTAGAAAACGTCTCTCGCCGCATCATAAACGAAGTAGACGGCATCAACCGCGTAGTTTACGACATCTCGAGCAAACCGCCCGCAACGATAGAGTGGGAGTAAGATGAAACAAATCTGCATCATTTTAGCGCATCCTTACGAGAGAAGTCTAAATGCGGCTATTGCGAACGTAGCGGCAGAAAAACTGCAAAATAGCGGCTACGAGGTTAAATTTCACGATCTATATAAGGAGAAATTTAACCCGATCCTTAGCGGTGCCGAGCTCGTGAGCGGCGAAAGCGACGACGAGCTGTTAAAGGCGCATCAAAAAGACATAGCAAACGCCCACGGCATCGTGATCGTCCATCCAAATTGGTGGGGCGAGCCGCCAGCCATCCTAAAGGGCTGGATTGATCGCGTGCTAAGACAAGGAGTAGCTTACGATTTTGCGCCGGGCGATAATGGCGGCGGGCTTCCGATAGGGCTTTTAAAAGCTGAAGCCGCCGTAGTCTTTAACACATCCAATACCCCAGAGGCCAGAGAAAACGAGATATTCGGCGATCCGTTGGAAAGAATTTGGAAAAGCTGCATTTTCGATTTTTGCGGCGTGAAAACCTTTGAGCGGCTGATGTTTAGAGTGGTCGCAGACAGTGACGAAGCTGAGCGAAAGGTCTGGTTAGAACAGGTCAAAGGGGTGCTAGATAGACGCTTTCCTGGACTTGCGTAAATTTGTAAAAAAATGGCTTAAATTCACCCAAAAGAGATAACCCTTATCAACAAATCGCTTGAAAATTTTCGCTACAATGACGCGTAAATTTACGAAAGGAAGAAAAATGAGTAAAATTTACAATCTAAACGCCGATACGAAAGTCGTCGCAAAAAGCGTCGTTAGCAAGAGAATTTTTGATTGCGAGAACGCTCACGTCGACGTGTTTGCTTTCGATACGGGCGAGGAGCTAGACCACGAGATGCTATTTTGCGACAGCCTAGCGTGGGTCGTAGAGGGCGGCGCGAGTTTGCACTACGGCGACAAGCAGATGCGCTTAGGCGGCGAACAGGCCTGCCTGATAGAGAAAAAAGTGTGGCGAAAATTAATATTTAGCGAACCGACGAAATACGTCTCAATCGATTTTAAGGAGGACTTAATGATAGATCATTTACCTAAGGCGGCTATTTTTAGCCTAGTGGACGCAGTCGAATACGAAGAAGGCAAAATCGTAAGCAAAACGCTCGTCAAAAACGAAAACGGCTCGATGTCGTTGCTATCGTTTTCAAAAGACCAGCAGCTATCTACTCACGCGGCTCCCGGCGACGCGCTTTTGATCGCGCTTGAGGGCGAGATGAAGCTAACTATAGGTGACGAGCATTTTGATATCAAAAAAGGCGATACCATCGTGCTTCCGGGCAAAATCCCGCACGGGCTAAAGATCCCTGAAAAATTTAAAATGCTGCTTATCGTGACAAAAGATAAGATGTAGAGTTTCGGGGCGATTGCCCCGACTCGTTTAGGAAATATATGGCAAGATTTATAATAGACGACGAAAACATAAGCGTAGATAATCTAGCGACGCTAAAAAAGCTAGGGCAAAAAGATAAAATTTATATCGTAACTAATAATCGACAAAAGCTAAGCATCTCCGTTTTAGCGTGGTTTCTGGCGCGAAAAATCAAAATAAAAATCATACTTTTACAAAGCGCTCACAAGGACTATGCCGATAAAATAATTACGTTTTTAATGGGTAAACTCTCGCGCAAAAAAGACAAAATTTACATCGTCAGCAACGATAAATTTTACGACGACGTGATAGAGTTTTTTAATAAACAAGATAAAAACGGCGGCAAATTTCATAAACTCAAATTTGATTTTAGCCGCTCGCATACGGCGCAGCTCATCGAAGAAAATCGAGACGAAATCGCGGTCTTGATACGAAATTCTGGCAGCCTCAGCGAGCTTCATATGAAAATTATCTCAAAATTCGGCAGCAAAAACGGCGCGGGCGTGTATAAAGCGCTCAAAGAAGACGCGAGGAAAATTTACAAAAAACCTCAAATAGAAAACTCGCAAAAAGGAGAAGTAAAGCGTATCGCAGCCCCAAATATCGCAAAATCGCAGGCAGTAACGCAAGGCGGCGAGCAAAAATTTGACGAGCGAGAAAAATCAAAAACCGAGTCAAATTTAAGCGGCGAGACTTTACGTGCTCAAAGCGTCCAGGTAAAAGAGCTAAATTTAGAAAATCGCTCGCAAATCGCTCAAAATTCGGAGTCCGAAAAACCGCAACCATTAGAGAGCGAAAACGGCGTAGCGGCAAATAATGAAAATTTACAAGAGGCCAAAGCCGCAGAGTCAAATTTGAGCGATAAGCTCGATCTTGCCGAGCTTCAAAAAGATACGGAGCAAAATTTGAGCGACAAAGCTTCTGGCGAGGATCTTAAATCGGAGGGAAAAGGGCAAAATTTATCAAACAAGCGTCCGCCGCAAAAATCAAACCAAGTTCCCGCGCCGCAAAATGAGGCAAAAAATAAAGCTGAAAATGCGGTAAAAACGCAGCTTTCTATCAAGATAGACGAGGTTAAAAAGCAAGAGATTAGAAAAATCGCGTTTGAGAGTAAAAATTTGGGCGATTTTCACAATGGGCTCGTGAAAAAATACGGCGCAGAGGACGCCGGCAAGCTGTATAAAGCGCTAAAACAAAAGGTAAAAGAGTACCTAAGCAAGCGCAATGCGGCTAAGTAAAATTTGCGTTTTGGTTGCGGCTTTTAAATTTTAAGGATTTGCGGTAAAATTCGGACGCGAAATCATAAATTTAAGGGCGAAAATGATCTATCTGGTCGGGTCAAATTTGGAATTTGAAGGCGTAAAGACGCTTGTTTTAAACGAGATCAAATTTAATAAATTTAGCGTGAATTTAGCCGAATTTGACGCTCTGGTTTTGACCTCCAAAAACTCCGTAAATGCGCTAAAATTTAATCAAATTTCGCCCGCTAGTTTACAAATTTACTCCATCGGCGACGGCACTAGCCACGCGGCTAGCGAGTTTGGCTTCGCTCAAATTTACACCGCAAAAAACGCTCACGGAAACGACTTTGCCGCCGAGATTGCACCGCTTTTAAAGGGCAAAAAAACGCTATTTTTAAGAGCGCGCGAGACGGCTTCGAGCGTGGGCGAAATTTTGCGAGAAAGCGGCGTAAATTTGACGCAAATAATCGCTTACGAAAACGTTTTTAAACCGCTTAACGAGGAGCAAAAACCGCCCAAAAACTCTGTGATTATTTTTACCGCTCCCTCGGCAGTGCGAAATTTCATGCGAAATTTCGGCTGGGATGAGAGCTATAAAGCCGTCGCTATCGGACTTACGACGG
>CAUSIL010000102.1:0-7125 GCA_963531395.1 uncultured Campylobacter sp. | reverse complement strand
TCGTCTTGCCAAAGGGCGAAGCGCTAGCTATCGAGATCGAGGGTAAAAATTTCACCCCGCTAAAATCGCAAAACTACCTAAATGAAGAGGATTTGCATAAGGTAAAGGAAATTTTTTGGCGAAATAACATCGTGGCGTTTGCTCCGTTTTTAAACGGCGAGGTAAAGGACGCTAGCGGCGAGAAGTATCAAATCACGGGCACTTGGTTTGATAAATTTGCAAAAGTAGCCGACGAGCCAGAGTTTAAAACGGGCGTGAAAACGCTGTTTGGCTTTTGGGCGGTTGACGGCAAATGGATAGAAGACGACGATACGCAAAACGTGCTGGTGGGCGAAAATTTAGCCGCAAAGCGAAATTTGAGCGTCGGTAGCGAACTAAATTTAAACGGACGTAGCGTAAAAATCGCGGGCGTGCTAAAAGGAGCCGGCGAAGAAAGCTATAAAATCGTAACCTCGCTAAAGCTCGCCCAAGAGCTTCTAAATAAGCCCGGCCAATACTCAAAAGCCGAGGTTTCGGCGATGACGATCCCCGAAAACGATCTCTCCGTCAAGGCCAGGCGAAATTTAGACAACCTAGATAGCGCCGAATACGATATGTGGTACTGCTCGGCCTACGTTAGCTCGATCGCATATCAGATCGAGGAGAACTACGCGGGCGTAGCGGCAAAGGCGATGATGCAGGTAAGCGACGCCGAGAGTAATATCGTGAAAAAAATCCAAAGCCTGATGGGTATCGTTAGCATCATCGCGCTTGCGGTCTCATCTATCGGCATCACCTCTCTGATGACCAGCGAAATTTACAGACGTAAAAAGGAGATCGGTCTGCTAAAAGCCATAGGTGCCAGCAACTTTGAAATTTACGCCCTTTTTGCGAGCGAAAGCCTAGTTGTGGCGTTTTTTGCGGGCATTTTGGGAGCGTTTTTGGGCTACGCGTTAAGCTACATAATCGCTTACAGTATCTTTGGCTACGGTATCGGCATCGCGTGGATCGTGCTTCCGCTTAGTATCGCTTTTGCGCTTCTTATCTCGATCGCGGGCTCGCTCGTGCCTATGAGAAGCGTAGTTAAACTCTTGCCTGCGGAGGTGCTATATGATCGCAAATAAGGGCTTTTTTTATAATGTTATCTTTAAAAGCCTGCGCTTTGGCGCGGCTAGAGTGGGCGTCATCATCGTCTCTATCTTGCTTGGCGCGTGCGTGACGGCGGCCTTTGTAAACGTATATCTTGATATCGACTCAAAAGTAACGAAGGAGCTAAAAAGCTACGGCGCAAACGTAGTTTTCGCTCCCGCAGACCCCGTTAGCGACGCGGTAAACGAGGCTAAATTTAACGAAAAGATCGCCAAAATCCCAAGCGACAAGCTAATCGGGCAGAGCGGATACCTTTTCACGCAGGTAAACATAGGCCCAACGACTGCGATCGCCATGGGCGTTAAATTTAGCGATCTAACGCGGGTTAAGCCGTTTTTGGAGGTTAAAGAGGGGCAGGGCATAACGCTTGATTTTGACGAGAGAAACGCGCTAATCGGCACCGATCTAGCCAAACAAAGCGGCTTTAAGGTCGGCGACGTGATCGAAGTAAGACAAATCGGCGCGAATTCGGGCGAAAAGGTAAAGATCCGCGGCATCGTGCAAGACGGCGACAAAGAGGACTCGCTACTCATCATCTCGCTACCTCTAGCGCAAAAGATAGCAAACGAGCCAAATACGCTAAACTACGCCGAGGCCGTAGTGACGGGCAAATTTGACTACATAAGCGAGCTTGGCAAAAGCCTTAGCGACGAGCAAATTTCCGTTAAACCCGTGGCTAAAATTTCAAAATCAGAGGGCCTAATTTTGGATAAGATTAAGCTTTTGATGGCGCTTGTTAGCTTTGTTATCTTGCTGATTACTTCTATGTGCGTAAACACGACGCTAAGCGCGATTTTATTCTCGCGCTCAAAGGAGATCGCGCTGCTTAGAGCGCTGGGCGCTAGCAAGAAAAACGTGTTAAATTTGTTTGGCGTCGAGACCTTCGTCACGGCGTTTGCGGCGGCTTTTATAGGCGCGATTTTAGGCTACGGTTTAGCGCAAATTTTAGGTTACGCGATTTTTGATTCGAGCATCGATTTTAGATTTATGAGCATACCGATAGCGATGGCGATCTCGCTCGTTTTTGCGGGCGTGGCCTCGATCTATCCGATCAAACGGGCGCTAGAAAACAAGATGGCCGATATTTTAAGAGGAGAATAATATGCAGTACGCGATAAGATTAAACGGGATAGAAAAAAGATTTGGCGAAGTAAAGGCGCTAGAGAGCATTACCTTTGACGTAAACGCCGGTGAGTGGGTCAGCATAATGGGCCCAAGCGGTAGCGGCAAAAGTACGCTGGTAAATATCCTCTCGCTTATGGACGAGCCGACCGCAGGCACGTACACGCTAGGTGGAGACGACGCTAGCAGGCTTAGCGACGAGGAGACTCTCAAATTTCGCCGCGAAAAGATCGGACTGATATTTCAGCAGTTTCACCTCATCCCCTACCTAAACTGCGTCGAAAACGTGATGATAGCGCAGTACTACCACAGCAGCGTGGACGAAGAGGATGCTAAAAAGGCTCTCGAGCGAGTGGGGCTAGGACACAGGCTAGATCACCGTCCGAGTCAGCTTAGCGGCGGCGAGCAACAGCGTCTGTGCATCGCGCGCGCCCTGATCAACGATCCTGATATCTTGATAGCCGACGAGCCGACGGGCAACCTTGACGAAGCAAACGAACGCGTGGTTTTGGAGCTGTTTCAAAAGCTGCGAAGCGAGGGCAAAACCATCCTGCTCATCACGCATAACCCGGATCTTGGGCAGTTTGGCGATAAGATCGTCTATCTAAGGCACGGCAAGATGGAAAATATCCACTACGTGAGCGACGGCGAGCGTGCGGAGGCATGCGAGAGGCTAGCTGCTCAGCCAAGTGGCCAAAGCGCCTTTGCGACGGCTTAAATTTGGGAGAATTATGATAAAAAAATATATATTGTTAGCCTTTGCGGCGGCGATGATAGCAGGCTGCGGAAATAGCGGCTTTGACAAGCACCACATCAGCCTAAACTCGCCAAAGGGCGTAGATACGCACTATTTCCCCGAGGGTAGGCGGCTCAAAACGGACGGCAAGCCTTATATGCTCTTTTTCTTCGGCACATCCTGCGGCGCCTGCGTAGCGCAAGCTCCGATCGTAAATGAAATCTACTCCGAGCTTAAGGATAAATTCGGCGTTTACGGGATATTTGGACCTAGCCTTGGCTTTGATAAAGATATCGATATGGTGAAGCACCACGGCATCGCCTACGACGTGATTAGCGATAAAGTTTCGGTCGATTATTTCAGCAAGGCAGTGGGCGGCGTGATGGGCGTGCCTGCCATCTTCGTCTTTGACGGCGAGGGCAATCTCAAAAAGCGCTTCATCGGACTTACGCCAAAAGCCACTCTAGAAAACGAGATCAAGCTGGTATTATAAATTTACTCAAACGTAAAGATTTAGTAGTAAAATACGCTTAAATTTGATCCTAAATTTGACCCGACCGCGTTAAATTTGCGGCGGTCAAATTTGAATAAGGAGATGCGAAATGAAACTAAAAATTTTCTCTATTTTGCTATTTGCGATTTTTTTCGTAGGTTGCGGCGAGCCCCGCACGCCCGAGCTTTACGCTAGAAGCACGATGCCTATTTTTATAACAAACGGCGACGTGAAAAAAGCCTCGCGTAGCGTCTATGTTTACTTTAAAAACTCCTGCGGCTACGCAAATACGCTAGAAAACACCGTGCGAAGCAAACTACTGCAAAACGGCTTTACGCAAAGCCTCGATCAAAAAAGCGCCGATATCGTGATAATGGGCGATTTTGCGAGTTTGCAGCGCCTTGAGCGACGCGAACGCCCGCGAGTGTATATGAATATGGGATATGGCTTTGGCAGCTACGGGCGCACACGAAGTATGGGCTTTGGCATGCTTTTTGGCGACCCGTTTGACGATGATTTTTACGACAGGACGGATTATTATCTTTATAGAGCCTTTATCAGCGTGATGATCCGCGCAAACGGCAGCGAACAAAGGACCAATCTCGAGATCGAAAGCGGCCGAAATCTTTATTCGCCAAGCTACATAATCCCATACATAGAAGAAAAGGCGGCGACGCAGATACTTAACTTTTTTTACCCTTAACGGCTTGTCTTTTTCCTTTATGCTTCGTTAGAAACTCGGTCGGCTTCAGTCACGGACGACTAGTCCGCCCCCTCGTCTCCGTCGTTTCCGCCTCGTCTAAAGAAGAAATACTTCGCCTTATTGTTTTACGTTCAAATTTTAAGTCAAATTTGTAAATTTCGGCTTCAAATTTTACCCACCGAGACCCACATCTTGAAAACGTAAATTTAAAATTTGCGGCGCGACAGCGCCAGATAAACCTGCGCATAGCGCAGCAACCTCTCACGTGCAGTGGGGTTGGAGAGGGTTTCTGCGTCGCTGTGCTAGCAGCTGCAAGCAGACGGGGGCGGTTCTGCTTCTGGCAGTTGCGAGTGCATAGCACGACGCAAAGGAAGGCGACGCTCTACTTTAGCTTCACTACGTTTGCTACCGTCGCCCTATGGGCTTGAGACTGCTTCGCTCGTACCTGCAAGCAGACCGTAAGTAGAATCCCCTTCCTCTCCCGAAAAAAAAGAAAAAGGGAGCTATTTTGCTAGCTTCGCTCGCAACTGCTAGCAGAACATAATTCAAGCCCCCTTCTCTCTTAGCAAAAAAGATTAAATTTAATGCATAACGCTAAATTTAATCAAATCAAATTTAGCATCTTAAAGGTGCAGGTCTCGGTGCGTAAAATTTAATTTTATCAAATTTAACTTTGCCAACGTCAAATTTGCCGCCGTCTGCAAACCAAACCGCGCGAAATTTATAAATCTTATCTTAACGAAAATCAGGAAATATTCAAATACCTTTCTATATAATTGTGATACAAAAAATCAAAATTATCATAAAGGATTTTAAATGAGACTAGCTATCAGTCTGGCTGCGGCTGCGACGGCGCTATTTGCAAACGGCGCAAATCCCGACGTCATAAAGCCGGTAAAGGATTTTACGCCTCCGCCGCCGTATACGCCAAACGTTGCTCAAAGCGCGTTTCCCGAAAACCAATTCGACCGCACGCCAAGGGATGATTATTTTTTCGTGACGGATTTGCTTGATAATTCTATGGATAAATTTCACGTCGCGGGCGGATTTTACGGCAGGACGTTTTATAGCTCGGGACTTTTTAAATACCGCGGCGCAAATTTCTACACGATTTTAAACGCGAACTTTTCTAAAGCCAACCGCTACAAAGACGGCGGCGGCAGGACGTGGAACTACGGCTACGTCAGGCAAGGGCAAAGCGCGGTCGTTGGTTTCGTGCCTAGCGAGCTAAGCGAGTTTAGATTTACGCTCGTGCACGATAATATCGACGACGACAAGCAGCCTCACCATCTCATGGACGCCGTCAAAACCGAGCGATACGTCGGTAAATTTAACGCTCGTATCGGCGCGGAGGATCTATCAAATACGCTAAATTTCGAGCTGATGCTGCGCGATGTGAGCAGAAACGCCGATAACTACCGCCTAAGAAGCGCGGCGCAGACGGTCAAAGTCGAACTGGATAGAAAAATCGTGGACGCCGAGCTAAAATATGACGCGGACTTGGGCGACTTTCATAATCTCGCAGGTATCAGCTATCAGCACGATAATCATGAGGGCAAAAGGTACGTAAAACAGCCTAGCGGCTGGGTTTTTAACGGCTATAGATTTGCCGACGTGACAAATAAGCGAACGAGAATTTTTGATACGCTGAGTTATAAATTTAGCGACGCTCACAAGCTTAGTTTAGCTCTAAACTACGACTGGATGAAGTCAAATTTAAAGGGGCTAAACGAGCCATATTTCGCGCCCTCCGTGCCGCTTAGGACGGTAAAAGGGCTTATCCGTAGCGTTTACGGATATGATTTTGACGGTAGCGTCAAGCAAGACGGCCTAAGCGTCAGCCTAAAATACGATTTTACGCCAAACGAGCTAGATAGCTACTACGCGGCGCTTGAGAGCTTGCAGCGCATACCCGGCAACATGGAGCGATTTAACGCGCTTTACGGTCCGATGAATAATGGCTGGGTGAGCAACCCGCTGCTAAAGCCCGAGCGTCACAACCGAATAAATTTGGGTTTTACTTATAAGAGCGAATTTCATAAAGATTACTTAAGCTCGCGTCAGGGCGAGGATAGCTTTAGCGTGGGCGGGTACTTTATCGCAGACGACGCGCAGGATCTAGTTATCTATGATCGCCGCCACTCTACCGCGGCCGCGCCGATAAATAAAAACGCCGTCATCACGCGCAACGTTGATGCTAGAATTTACAGCGTAAATTTGCGCGGCGAGTATAATTTCGCGCGAAATTTCGGGCTAAAAACATCGTTATTTTACAACTACGGACAAAACAAAACCGATGGCAGACCGCTCTATCAGATTCGCCCGTTTGAGGCAAATTTGGCCTTTGATTACAAAGACTACGCTAGCTTTGGCAGCTATAACATCGGCACCGCGGTGCGCTACGTAGCAAAGCAAAATAGGGGGGATTTCGATAAATCCACCGGCTTTGGCATCGACAAGCGCGAAGCGGCTAGGAGCTTTGCGACGATGGATGTTTACGGCGGATTTGAGTTTAAAAACAGCTGGGGCGTGAGACTTGGCGTGACGAATATCTTTGACAAAGATTACGCCGAGTTTATCAGCGGCGAGCACGTAGGAGCGCTAGATCCTGATCCGGTGGTGCGTGCGCCGGGGAGGGCGGTGTTTGTTAGCTTTCACTCTAGCTTTTAAAATTTGAGCGGCGGCTTGTCTCGCGAGCGCTTTTTGCGGAGTTTGATAAAATTTAGCTCGGCAGACTACATGTCTAGCCTACGCTAAATTTTATCTGCACAACCCCAAAAATCATCTCACGATACTTCGCCTTAACTTTTTACGTTCAAATTTGAAGTCAAATTTGTAAATTTGAGCCGCCGAGACCCGTACCGCAAAAACGTAAATTTAAATTTGCAACGCTTTGCGTCAGCAAAGCTATGTCGCCACCTCTCACGTGCAGTGGGGTTGGTG
>CAUSIL010000101.1:0-7256 GCA_963531395.1 uncultured Campylobacter sp. | reverse complement strand
ATAAGGAAAAGTAAATGAACAACGGCTACTATCAAGCAACCGGCGCCATGGTGACGCAGTTTAACCGCCTAGACGTCATCGCAAACAACCTTGCTAATATAAACACTATCGGCTTTAAACGCGACGACGTCGTAGTCGGGGATTTTGAGAGGATTTTTAAGGAGTACCGCGACGAGTTACCGATAGAAAATCACACCAAAGACGCGGCCAAATTTCTAAACAGAACTATCGATAGAGTGCCGCAAATTTCGGAGCAATACGTGGATTTTAGCCAGGGCGGGCTTAAATTTTCAAACAACGACCTTGACTTTGCGATGAAGCGAGAGGATCTGTTTTTCCTAGTCGAGGTAAAGCCTGGCGACGTGCGTCTAACTAAAAACGGCTCGTTTAATCTCGACGAGGACGGATTTTTGGTAACTAAAGAGGGCTACAAGGTGCTGCCGAGCGATTATTTTACGAATAATTTTCAAGGCATCCAAATCCCACAGGGCGAGCGCTTTTCCGCCGATAAAAACGGCAATCTCTACTCAAACGAGGAGCCGCTAGCTAGGCTTTATATCGCGCAGCCAAAAGAGATACGAAATCTAACCAAAGAGGGCGATAATCTCTACGTTTTGCCGAATTTAAAGGAGCTTGAAGACGTGGGCGGCGAGATAGACGCGGTCGCGTGGAAATACACCCAAATTTCCAACGTAAACGCCGTGACTGAGATGGTCGGACTCATCGAGACGCAGCGCTTTGTCGAGATGTATCAAAAGGTGATGACGAGCCATATGGATGATCTGAATCAGGAAGCTATAAGTAAGCTCGCTAACACGAAAGTCTAAATTTAGCGTTATCTCTTTGACGTATTTGCGAGAGATTTAATTTTTACTCGCGGTGACAGGCTATGTGCCTAATCTTGCTCGTAAAAATTTGCACAACTCGCAAATCCGCTCAAAGATATTTCCGCTAAGGTTTTTAAATTTTAATAAACATAAATCGCTATATATTAAAATCCCTGCCGCAAAATACCTGCCGCTAATATAGTTTAAAAACACTTCCGCCAAAATATTTTGAAATTTCTAAATTTGCAAATTTGGAACGCCTTTTGCTGAATATTCAAGTAATGCGAGAAATCGCGCCGAATTTGTAAATTTTAGACGGTTTTATGCAAAAGCGTAAAATTTAAGACCGCAAATTTGGAATATATTTTGCAATGGCAAAAGCGATGAGCCGCTCATTAGATACATAAAGATAAGCGGCAGTAGCTTGAGATGGAGACTAAGCGGTTTTTTGCGAGGCGAGGGCGCGTATATGCGATACGTAACCGAAGCCGAGGAAAAACCAACGAAGTATACGCTCAAGATACACAACGCGCTAAGAAAGGAAAACACGAAAATGATGAGGTCTATTTATTCTGCCGCCACCGGCATGATCGCCCAACAAACCCAGATCGACGTTACGTCGCACAATATCGCAAACGTAAATACCATCGGCTATAAGAAAAACCGCGCCGAGTTTGCCGATCTGATGTATCAGGTCATGGAGTATGCGGGTACGGCAACCAGCGCCACGACGAAAAGCCCCACCGGTATCGAGGTGGGTCTGGGCGCGCGTCCGACGGCGATAACGAAGATATTTTCGCAAGGGTATTTTAAAGAAACGAGTAACAACCTCGATATGGTTATCGCGGGTAACGGCTTTTTTCAGGTGCAGCTTCCAGACGGTACGACGGCGTATACTAGAAACGGCGCCTTTAAGCTAGATAGCGAGGGCACGATCGTAAACTCCGACGGATACGTACTTCAGCCGCAGATGACTATCCCGACCGATGCCACGCAGGTTTCGGTCGGTACCGACGGCACAGTCTCTGTTTTGCAGCCGGGCAACACCGAGATGACGCAGGTAGGCCGCATCGAGCTGGCAAATTTTATCAACCCTGCAGGCCTGCACTCCATGGGCGACAACCTCTATCTGCCGACGGGCTCTAGCGGCGAGGTCGTAGTCGGTACGGCGGGTCAGGACGGTCTGGGTACGATCAGGCAGGGATTTGTAGAGATGAGTAACGTCCAGCTAGTTGAGGAGATGACCGACCTCATCACGGGTCAGCGCGCGTACGAAGCAAACTCAAAGGCGATCACGACGAGCGACGATATGCTCTCAATCGTAAATAGTCTAAAGAGATAGCCTAAAATAGGCTAAATTTGATGCCGCCCGGTCTTTTAAATTTGCAAATTTAGACTAGGCGGCTTTTTAAATTTACGGTTAAAAACGGCTAAATTTAGCTAAATTTTAGACGTTTTATAGCGGTTCTTGCTTGCAGTCATTGTTTATTTTATGATTTTGGTTTGGTAATCAAGCATTTAAACCTAAGCTAAACACCAAGCACGGATGGCTTAAATTTGATAATTTAGCGATTAAGCTAAAAATCTGCTTATCGTCAGCCATTCTTTCAAAATTTGCTCAAAACCCCGGCCTTTATCCGATTTTTTTAAAAATTTAGCTATCATCGCGCTTTTATTAAGGAAAAAATTTGCATTTTAGTTACGTTTTTAAGCTCAGCATTCCAATATTTATGGGCTATTTTCCCCTCGGCGTCGCTTTTGGGATACTGGCTAAAAGCATGGGCGTTAGCGCGTTTATCGCCATAGCGCTTAGCACGCTGGCATACGGCGGCGCGGCGCAGTTTATGATGCTCTCGCTTTTTAGCGCGGGTACGGGGCTTTTAGAGGTTTTTATCGTGAGTTACCTGGTAAATTTACGCCACACTTTTTATGGGCTGGCGCTTTTAAAAGAGTACAAAGACCTAAAATACCGCCTTTTAAATATCGCGACTCTCACGGACGAAACTTTTGCGATATTTAAGGCGCTTAAGATCGCGGACGCGGCGGAGCGCAGCTATGTTTTTACGCGGCTAAATTTGCTCTCGTGGTTTTACTGGGCGGCGGGAACGGCGGTCGGATGCCTAGCCGGCGAGCTGATAAAAGTCGATACGAGCGGACTTGAGTTTAGCCTCACGGCGCTTTTTATCGTGATCGTTATGGAGATGTTTAAAAACGATAAAAACTATAAGGTGCTAGGCGCTGCGTGCTTGTTTGGAGTTGCCGGCGTAGCGCTCATGCCTGCCAAAGCGATGCTGGTAGGCTCGATGGCGCTTTGCTTTATTTTTATTTTAGTTTTTAAGGATAAGCTTTGATAAGCGTGAGTTCTAGCGAGTGGGCGATATTTGCCGCCGTGTTATTAAGCGCGTTTGCGACCTTTTTGACGCGCGCCGCGCCGTTTTACGTCATCAAAAACTATAAGCCTAGCCCGTGGCTTAGCGCCGTGGAGCGGCACATGGGGCTGATGATAATGGTTATCTTGGTGTGCTACGGACTAAGAGACGTTAAATTTGACGTTTATCCGTACGGACTAAACGAAGCGGCGGCCGTTTTTAGCGCGGTTTTGATTCATCTAAGATTTAAAAATACCTTGCTTAGCATCGCGGCTTCGACGGGCATTTATATGGCGCTAATCAGGCTTACGGCTTAAACGGAGGTTTTATGAAAAGAGTTACTATACTAGCAGTGGGCGGCACGGTAGCGGGAAGCGGCCCCGGATCGCTTGATGCGAGCTATACCTCAGGAACCGTTACGGTGGATAAACTGATCGCCGCAGTGCCTGAAATCAACAAGATAGCGGCCATAAAAGGCGAGCAAATTTCAAACATCGGCTCGCAGGAGATGAACAACGAAGTTTGGTTTAAGCTGGCAAACAGAGTAAACGAGCTGCTAACTAGCGGCGAGGCCGACGGCGTCGTCATCACGCACGGAACGGATACTATGGAGGAGACGGCGTATTTTTTAAATTTAGTCGTCAAAAGCGACAAGCCGATAGTGTTTACGGGCGCGATGAGAAACAGCGGCTCGCTAAGCGCGGACGGCCCGCTAAATATCTATAACGCCCTAAGCGTCGCGATAAGTAAAGAAGCCGTAGGCAAGGGCGTAGTAGTCGTGATGAACGACGAGATCCACGCGGCTAGAGAGGTAACTAAAACCAACACTACCGCGGTCGATACATTTAAATCTCCAAACAGCGGCAAGATCGGCACGGCGTATTACGGTAGCGTCAAATTTTATATGAATCCGACGCGCAAACACACGCTAAATTCGGCATTTGATATCGCAAAGATCAAAGAGCTGCCAAGGGTAGATATCATCTATAGTCACGCAAACGACAACCCTGACTTTATAAATTTAGCCGTCAAAAACGGAGCCAAAGGCATCGTAAATGCGGGCATGGGTAACGGAAATCCATTCCCAAGCGCGCTAGAGGCGTTAGGCGAAGCGGCTAAAAGCGGCGTAACGGTCGTGCGAGGCTCGCGCGTAAGCAGCGGCGAGACGACTATGAACGGCGAAGTAGACGACGGCAAATACGGCTTTTTAACAAGTGACAACCTAAACGCGCAAAAAGCCAGAGTGCTTTTGATGCTTGCTCTTACGCAGACTATGGATAAGGCTAAAATCCAGGAGCTTTTCTTAACTCACTAAGCGCACGGCGTCTCGCGAGCGCTTTTATAGAAACCCCGCCTGCGGCGTCGCTTTGCTGGTTTTGAGAGAGATTTGAAATTTTAAGTCTGCGGCAGACTACGTGTCTAGCCTTGACTTAAAATTTCTGCACAACCCTCTTCGCTTTGGCGTTACGAGCAGGCGAAGTAAAAAATCATCTCGCGATACTTGCACTTTGTTTCTGTTTTTATTACGGCGGATTTGTTAAATTTGCGGTTTGCCCTCTCTTTTATAAATTTCATTTTTCAGCGGCTTTCGTTGCGACGAATTTATCTTAAATTCGCGTTTAAATTTACCGCGCTAGGCGGCAGAAACCTGGCTAAAAACGGCGATTTGCAAGCGTAAATTTTAGCTTTCGTCGGGTATAATCGATTATTTTAATTTAAGGAGCGAAAATGGGAATGAGCGCGCGCTACTACGCATATACGCAAGAGGTTATCGAGGTGATCAAAAACGGCGGCGACGGCGAGGCGCTGGACGAATACAACCTGGATAAAATGTGGGACGCAATGCATAAAACGCTAACTGGCAAAAATATGTTTGAAGCGATGAGCGCGGGCGAGATTTTCGCGACGCCAAATCCGCTTAGCTGGGCGATATTTGGACGCGGCATGGCGGGCGAGGAGGGAAGCGAGGCGGTATCTTACGTGGACGCAGATGACGTAAAGGCCGTAGCCAAAGCGATGCAAAGCATTGACATCGGAGCGCTTTTAGCAAACGTAAATTTTACGGGCTTTGGCAAGGCGGGCACATACCCCGAGATATGGGAGTACGAGAGCGAATTTGAGGATATCAAAGCCGAGCTAAAAGAGCGTTTTAACGGGCTTTTGAGCTTTTATCAAAATGCCGCGGGCAAAGGCCTTGGCGTGCTGATCGTGATAGCGTAATTTCTAAATTTTACCACAAAAGTCGCTAAACCGTCGGCTAGCTTTAGGGCTGTTTTGCGGGGTAAATTTAAACCCGCGTATATAAACTTAAATTTGCGGGCTTAAATTTGCGCGCTTAGAGATTTGCTTGCTAAATTTACGCTCTGCACCCCAAAAAACGCAAGCAAAAGCCGTCGCAAAGCCAGATAAATTTCCACCCCTCGGCCTTGCATCGTCGCTCGCTATGCGGCCGGATTGACGGTATTTAGATGATTTTAAAGGATAAAAATGAAAATTTTAAAAGCTATTTTAGCGGCGGCATCGGCGGTTTGCTATCTAAACTCGGCCGTTTTGCCCGAAAGCGACTGGAGCAAAAAGGATCTAAAAGGCGAGGTCAAAAGCATGACGGCTACGGAGTACGAATACTCTATAGACGGCTCGGGCGCGCTAGAAAATACGCGCGTGAAGCGGACGGAGTTTAACGAAAACGGCTATATACTGCAAGAAACCGAGCATATAAACGGCGTGCCAAACAGCTCGGTTTTGTTTGAGTACGGCAAAGACGGGCTAATACGCAAAAAATATCAAGATAGCGCCGTTTATCTCTACGAATACGAATTTGACGGCGAAAATTTAGTCGCGACGGCCAAAGAAAAGTATGTCGAGGATAGATTTTACCCCCGCACGGAGAAAATTACCTACGGCAAGGACGGCAAAATGATCGCTAGGGCGGCGTATTCGGGCGGGACGCTAGTGACGGACGATAGCTACGTCTACGACGAAAAGGGCGTTTTAACGCGGATAGAAAATAATATGGAGCCGCGCCACGGCATAGAGATAAGCTTCGAGCGCAAGCCAAACGGCGAATACGAAAAAATCACGCAAGCTCCTGGCTCAAAATGGATTTATTACTACGCCGCAAACGGCGACGAGATGGAGTATACGTCGGTAAATTACTTCGGCTCCGAGGCAAAAATCTGGCAAATTTTGCAGTTTAAAGACATAAGCAGGGACGAGCGGGGAAATTTGACGCATAAAACCTCGGTCAAATTTAAGCCCGCGGACAAATACTACGAAAACGGCGATATAACGGAAATCGGCCTATATAAAAAGCTAGAAATCAGCTACGAATATTACAAATAAAAGCGCCTAGCTAAGGCAAAATTTACTCCGACGGGCTATAAAATTTGCTTAAATTTACGCCCGCTTGCTCGCGCTTAGCTCGGTGTCATACCAGGCGCTCGCGGTTTTAGCGCGGCAGCGAAATTTATGCGAAATTTACTTTTGCCCAGCCGGCGTAAAAGGGCGATTTTGCCGTATTTTGCATGCGGCGCGGCGGCCTGCGCTAAAATTTACGATTGCCGCGTCGCCGCCCGTAAAATGCCGCCTGATTTGGTTAAATTTGCAACCCTGGCAGCAAAGGCTAGCTGGCTTAATAAAGTCTTGCGTCGCCGTTAAACCGCTATAACTAGGCGAAGCTTGTTTTTGTATTTAAGCCGTTTTGCCGCTAAATTTAGCAAGGCTTAAATCCCTAAGGGCAAGCGGATCGCTTTATCTGGCGTTAAGTTTACCCGTGCCGACCGCTGCCTGTCGCGCTTTGATTGTTTATTTAGCTTCTTTTGGATAAAATCGCCCAAATTTAATCTTAAGGCGAATCATGAAACAAGCAAAAGTCTGGAAATTCGGCGACAATATCGACACCGACATCATCATAGCCGCGCGCTATCTCAACACCTCGGACGAAAAAATCTTGGCCACTCACATCATGGAGGATGCCGATCCTGAATTTAGCAAAAAAATCTCCGCGGGCGACGTCATCGTAGCGGGCGAAAATTTCGGCTGCGGCAGCTCGCGCGAGCAC
>CAUSIL010000100.1:0-7302 GCA_963531395.1 uncultured Campylobacter sp. | reverse complement strand
CTAAACGCTTCCGCGCATATCTTTCATCACGGATTCGAGATTTCGGCGCAGGCTAGTTTATGGGTTATCTTAGGAGTTTTAGGCGTCGGGATTTTTGCTAGTTTGTTTAAAGCAAAATAGCCGCGGACTAATTTGACGACAATTTATAAATTTGCCCGCCTTGGCGCCGGGTGCCGCTTTAGCGAGCTAGGCGCGCACACTTTGCCCGCCTAGCCCAAGGCTAAATTTGATAAATTTAGCCCGAGCGATAAAAGCGCCAAGATAGCAAGCAGAGTTAAATTTTAGCCTTTTTTATCGCCTGAGCCAGATCGGCGATCAGGTCGTCCGCGTTTTCTACGCCGATAGCAAGGCGCAGTAGATTAGGCTTTATGCCGATTTTGTCTTGCAGCTCTTTGGGGTATGATTCGTGCGTCATGGACGCGGGCTGGCAGATGAGGCTCTCCACGCCGCCAAGACTCACTGCTAGATCGAAAAGCTCCAGAGATTTAGCAAAAATTTTATAGTCGTATTTTTCGTTTAGCTCCAGCGATATAACCGCGCCGATATCGCTTGCTTGGCGGGCTTGGATCTGCTTTTCTAGCTGCGAGTGCGATCCCGCGTAGTGCACCGCGTTTACCGCTTCGTGCGATTTTAAAAATTCGATGATTTTATGCGTATTTTGCGTCTGGCGGTCAAAGCGCACGCTAAGGGTTTTAAGGCCTCTTATCAGATAATAAGCGTCCATCGGGCTGATTATGCCGCCAAAGGTATTTCTGGTAAATTTTATCTTTTCGGCTAGCGCGTCGTCGTTTACCGTGACGATGCCGGCGATCGCGTCTGCGTGTCCGCCGATATATTTTGTCGCGCTATAAACTACGATATCTACGCCAAAGTCAAAAAGCTTTTGATAATAAGGCGTTAGAAAAGTATTATCGGCGATCACTAGGATGCCTCTTTCGTGCGCGATGTCTGCGATACGGCGGATGTCGGTTACGCGTAGCAGCGGATTTGAGGGCGTCTCGATAAATATCGCTCTCACGTCCTTTGAGATATCTTTTTCCTCTAATAAATTTAAATCATCCACCGCCTCGTAGCTTATGCCCTGCGATGCAAAGACGTTGCTAACGTAGCGGAAAGTACCGCCGTAGACGTTGTTGTTTAGCAGCACCTTATCGCCCGTTTTTAGCAGGCTAAAAGCCGCTGCCGTCGCCGCCATTCCCGAGCCGAAGCTAAATGCGTATTTGCTGCCCTCTATCTTGGCAAAAAGCTCGTCAAACGCCTGTTTGGTCGGATTTGCGCCGCGCGAGTAGGCAAACTCGCCAAAGCCGTCTAGCCCCTCTTGCACGAACGTCGTCGCCAGATAAACGGGCGGCACGACGGCTCCAAAAGGGTTATGCTTGGCCTCGATGCCTTTTACGATTAGCGTGTCTAGTTTCATTTTCTCTCCTTAAATTTATCGCTAAAATTTCAAAAATCTTATATCCATCGCCGAGATAAAGCTCATTATGCGCTCGTTTTGGCTAGCAAAAAATCTCTCCGCATCGCCGTCAAACGCGATCTTGCCTTTGTCCAAAAACAAAATCCTATCCGCGACTTTGCGAGCGAAATTCATATTATGCGTGACGATGACGAGGGATTTTTTCTCTCTGGCTAGGGCTATGACGACTTTTAGCACCTCGGCTTCTAGCTCCGGATCTAGCGCACTAGTCGGTTCGTCTAGCAGCAAAAACGACGGATCCATCGCTAGCGCTCTAGCTATCGCTACGCGCTGGCTCTGACCGCCCGAGAGTCTGTTCGGATAGGCGTTTTGCTTGTCGGCCATGCCCACCTTACCCAGTAGCTCGAGCGCTTTATTCATAGCCGTTTGCTTTTCAAGGCCAAGTACCTGCGTCGGTCCTTCGATCACGTTTTGTAAAACCGTTAGGTGCGGAAACAGATGAAATCCCTGAAATACCATCCCCGTTCGCCTGCGAAAGGGCAGTAGCTCTTTTGGCGAAATTTTGCCGCCGAATTTTATCTTCTCGCCGTCTAGCTCCAGTTCGCCTTCCTCGGGGATTTCGAGTAAATTTATGCAGCGAAGCAGGGTTGATTTGCCGGATCCAGAAGACCCCACGATCACCGTAGTTTGCGCATCTGCGATCTCTAGGTCGATACCCTCTAGCACCTTTTGTTCGCCAAAACTTTTGGTTAAATTTTTAAATTTTATCGCCATCACACGTACCTTGATGTTCGTTTTTCTAGCTTTCCGTGCAAAAAGGTAAGCAGCGTGCAAACGACCAAATAAATAAGCGCGGCCAGCACGTAAAGTAGTAGCGGCTCGTAGGTGCGAGCGGCGATGCGCTGGGCGACCATAAACATATCCACCATCGTTATGGAAGCTGCTAGCGAGGTGTCTTTAACTAGCCCGATGAAGGTATTTGATAACGGCGGCAGCGATATACGCACGGCCTGAGGCGCGATGATACGGCGTAAAATTTGCGCGTGCGTCATACCTAGCGAGGTCGCTGCCTCCCACTGCCCCTTAGGCACCGATAGGATAGCCGCCCTCACCGACTCGGACGCGTAGGCGCCGACGTTTAGGCTAAAAGCGATGATCGCCGCGCTCCACGTGTCAAGCGTAACGCCGATAGAAGGAAGCCCGAAAAATACGATAAAAAGCTGCACTAAAAGCGGCGTGCCGCGAAATATCCAAACGTAGCCGCCAAACGTCCATCGTAAAATTTTCACGTTTGAAAGGCGCGCGATAGCGGTTATCACGGCGATAATCAGCCCGCAGGCAAAAGACGCCAGCGTGAGCGGTATCGTGACCTTAGCTAGGGCTTCTAGCATCGGTAGCAGCGAGCTTGAGACAAGCTCGATTATACGGTTTATGCGTTCCGTGTCCAAATTTACCTCCGTTTTTCGCACCGAATTTAGGCTTAAATTTACTCGTCGCGAGCCTTTGAGCCGTTAAATTTCGCTTGCAGGATTTGCCCGAATTTGCCGTTTAGTTTTGCAAACGGCGTTTTTTGCTAAATTTAAAATTCGCGGCTAAATTTTACGGCTTTTAAATCTAGCCTGCAAGCAAACCCACAAATAAGCCATCGCCGCTAGCGTAAACGAGCGAGCTAAGCCATTTGAAATTCGCTAAATTTGACCTAGCAAATTTACTCCGAAACGTCCTTGCCGAAATACTTTTGCGAGATTTCCTTTAGCTTGCCCTCGGCCTTTAGCTCGGCTAGGGCTTTGTTTATCCGCTCGGTTAGCTCGGCGTTGCCCTTTTGCACGGCTACGCCGATGTAGTCTTTTTCGTTTCCGACGGCAGCGATTTTAACCGGAGCGGCGGGCTGGTTCTTCGTAAAGTCCAAAAACACGATATTATCGCGCAGCACGCTATCTACGCGGCCCGCGATTAGCAGCTCCATACTTTTAGCAAAGCTATCGACCGTGACGTTTTGAGCGCCGTAGCTAGCGGCAACCTTAGCCCAGTTGCTAGTAGCCGAGTCGGCATTTTTCTTGCCGTTTAAGTCGGCGAAGCTTTTTATCGAGTCGTTGTCCTTGCGAACGATGATCGCGCCGTAAGTAACGGTATATGGCTCGCTAAGTTCGTATTTTTTCTTTCGCTCCTCGGTAATGCTTACTTGGTTAAACACCGCGTCTGCCTTGCCCGCGTCAAACGCCGCTAGCATCGCGTCCCAAGGCGCGGTTAAAAATTCGATTTTTAAATTTAGCTTCTTAGCCACAGCTCTTGCGACGTCCACATCGTAGCCGGTTAGCTCGCCTTTTTCGTCATAGAACGAAAACGGCGCGTAAGTGCCCTCGGTAGCGACGGTTAGCACGCCTTCTTTGATCGTTTTAGCATGCAAATTTAGCCCCAAAGCCAAAATCGCCGCGGCTTTAAATAAATTTGAGATTTTCATATTTTTTCCTTTTTTTAGATTTACTTGGGCGCGAATTTTACGGCAAGGCCGCTTCGCGCCAAAATTTATCATTCGGAGATATTTTTACCGAAATATTTTTCGGAGATTTCTTTTAGTTTGCCACTAGATTTTAATTCGCCAAGAGCCTTATTTATCTGCGCGATTAGCTTGGCGTTATCCTTGTGCGCGAGCGCGGCGGTAGGTATCGCCTCTCCGGTAAATACGACCTTGATAGGCGCGTTAGGTCTTTGCTTGACGTAATCAAGAAAGGTCACGTCGTCGTTTATCGTAGCGTCCGCGCGCTTTTGGGCGATTAGCTCTACGCCCTTGCTAAAGCCGTCTACGACGACGACCTGCGCGCCGTGCTTCTCTGCTATCTGCGCCCAGTTGCTAGTGGCCGAATGCGCGCTTTTTTTGCCTTTTAGATCGTCAAAGCTCTTGATGTCTTGCGTATCTTTGTGAGTTATCAAAACCGCGCGAGGAACGGTATAAGGCTCGCTAAATTCATATTTTTTCTTGCGATCTTCAGTGATGCTTACTTGGTTAAACACCACGTCCGCCTTGCCCGCGTCAAACGCCGCTAGCATCGCATCCCACGGAGCTTCGACGAATTCGACTTTAAGCCCTAGTTTATCGGCGACGGCTTTTGCGATATCTACGTCGTAGCCGGTTAGTTCGCCCTTTTCGTCGTGGAAAGAATACGGCGAATACGTGCCTTCGGTCGCGACCTTTAAGACGCCTTCTTGGATGGTTTTTGCGTTTGCGTTAGTTAAAAGGGCTAAGCCCGCCAAAGTAAGTAGAGAAGATTTTAGTAAGTTTTTCATTTTTCGTCCTTTTTAAATTTATCGTTAGCTATTCATTTAAAAAGGCTCGCGTATGCGGATTAAGTAAAATTCTTTTTAAATGTTTAGCGACTTGCTAAGCACTTAAAAAGAAATTCGTGCCTAGCGCCCTAGCTTTTCATCTCGCAACAACACATGTCGCACATATCGCTTTTCATGATGCACCTTTCGTTTTAAATTTAGATGGCGATTTTATGCAAAAAAAGTTTAAGATAAAATAAAAATATATCAAAACCCAGATTTTGCATAAACTAGAACTCCGTTAAATTTACGCCGCACGACTTTGAGACGGGCGCAAAATAGGCGGCTAAAGTCTAATCAATCTGCTAACGGCGGCAAATCCGCCGCGCCGCCTCCAAATTTAAGCTTAAATTTACTCCGAGATATCCCTATCAAAATACTTAATCGAAATCTCTTTTAGCTTCCCTTCCGCTTTTAGCTCGTTTAGAGCCTTGTTTATCGCTTCTAGTAGCTCGGCGTTACCTTTATGTACGATCGCTGCCGTATACATCGGCTCTTCGCCCGCCTTGATTAGCTTTATCGGGGCTTTTGGGTGCTGTTTTTTGTAGTCGTAAAACATCACGGCGTCGTCTATCGTGTCGTCGGCGCGCTTGGTAATTATGAGATTTATCTGGTCGCTTAGGCTATCGGCTACGACGAGTTTTGCGCCGTATTTTTCGACGGTAGGGATCCACATACTATTTACCGAGTGCGTGGAGCGCTTGCCTTTTAGATCGGCAAAGCTCTTGATATCGTCGTTGTCCTCGTGCACGATGATCGCCGAGTATGAGGTCATGTAGGGCACGGAGTAGTCGTACTTTTTCTTGCGCTCTTCGGTGATGCTTACTTGATTAAACACGGCGTCTGCCTTGCCCGCGTCAAACGCCGCTAACATAGCGTCCCACGAGGCTTCGACGAATTTTGGCTTTAGTCCAAGTTTATCTGCGACGGCTTTTGCTATCTCGACGTCATAGCCCATTAGCTCGTCTTTTTCGTTATGAAACGAAAACGGCGAATACACGCCCTCGGTCGCTATCCTTATGACGCCGTCCTTCTTGATCTGCTTGAGCGAATTCGCGCTCGCTAAATTTAAACAAACGGCTAATACCGCGCCTAGTTTTAAAATCTGTTTTAGCTTCATGCTAACTCCTTTTATAAATTTTAATCCTAAATTTAACTGAGCAGCTCGATAAACGCCTCTAAGCGCGTACGAATTTGCCCGACGTCTTGTTTTGAATAATCAGTCTCCAGCGACATATAGTTTGCTCCCGCTTCGCGGCTGGCTTCTTTGATCTTATTCGTCTCGATCGCGTAGGTGTGGCAGCCGCTTAGCACTACGTCGATGACGCCGTGCGCTTGATACTCATGGATAAATTCCTTGATGATATCCGAGCGTGCGTCGTTTTGATACATCACCGAACAGGGGATTTTGAGATAGCGCTCGGCGATATTCGCGACCAAATCGCCCTCTAGCCGGACGTTATTTTGATAGTTTTTCGTGCCGGTGCAGTTTTCAAAGGCCACCACATCCGCGCCAAGCTCTTCTATCTGCTTGACGACCTTTTCGTAGATACCGCCGCTTGGACAGCCGGTGATGATGATGCGCTTTTTGCGTTTGGTGCCACTCATATCTTTTTCTCGCAGAGCCTTCACGTAGGAGCGCAGCATGCGGATCTTTTCGCGTTTGTCGTAGATATAGTCGCTCGCAAATAGCACCTGATGCATCTCGCTACCGCTAATCGGGCTCGGGTTTAGCTTGCCAAGCTCCATTAGCTCATTTAGCGCGTCTCGCTCCTCGTTAAAAAGCTCTATCGTCTCTTTTAACTTTTCGTCCGTTATTTTTGCGCCGAAACGCTGTTCCAGATAGCCCTTAAACTCCCGCAGCTCCTGCGTCCAGAGCTCTAGGCTACGCTTATTCGTCATATTGGGTAGCTCTAAAACGCGGACCTCTTTATGTTTTGCCAGCAGCTCGTACATCTTTTTCTTACCGTCGCAGGTCGTCTCTCCGACGACTACGTCGCTAGCGTTCATATAGGGGCATTTTTTCGTAACCGCGTAGCCGTAGCTTGCTTTTATTAGCGGGCAAAGATTGCGCGGAAGCTCGGCATGAGCGGCGTTTATAGGCCCCTCGTCCGAAGCGCACAGACTAACCGGCACCGCGCCCGCAGCGTAGATGAGTTCCTTTGGCGAATATGTACAAAACGTCCCCACGACGCTCTTTCCCTCGGCTTTTAGATCCTGAAGCGCCAGAGAATTTCGCTTTTTAAGCTCCGCAAAATCATACTTCATATTTTCTCCTTCTTCCCATTATCGCAGCGCCCATCGCGCCGCAGTAGATTGCGTTTTCGCGAGTAAAAATTTCAGCCCCCAGATGCTCGCTAAGAAGCTGCTTAAAGAGCGGTACGTTGCTAAGTCCGCCGCTTAAAAAATAAATTTGATTTTCCAGCCGTTTGATGAGAGAGGCGACCTTGTGCGCGGAGGAATCCACGATAGCGTAGGCGATCTCGCTAGTTTCGGCTCCATTTGCGCTTAGCGAGACGATCTCGCTCTCGGCAAAGACCGTACAGGTCGAGCTAATTTTA
>CAUSIL010000099.1:0-7304 GCA_963531395.1 uncultured Campylobacter sp. | reverse complement strand
GAAGATAGCGCGCTAAACGAGGCGTTTGAGAAATTTAAGGCGCTAGCGGATAAGAAAAAAGAGATATTTGACGATGATTTGCGCGCGCTGGTAACTAGCGAGATCATCAAGATCCCAGAAGTTTTCGAGTTTTTGACGCTAACGCAAAGCAGCTGCAACAAAGGCCTAAGCAGCGCTGCTATCACGCTTCGCCACGCAGACGAGATCAAGAGCGACGCGGCGCTTGGCAACGGTACGGCGGACGCGATATTTAAGGTCATCGACCGTCTAAGCGGTATAAACGGCGTACTAAAAGATTATAAGGTAAACGCCGTTTCGCAAGGCAAAGACGCGCTGGCAAACGTCGTAGTAAAGGTCGAATTTGACGGCAAGACCGTCATCGGACACGGTCTTGATATCGACACGATGACGGCGAGCGCTAAAGCGTACGTGGGCGCGCTAAATAGCTACGTTAAAATTAGCGCCTCGAAGTAAAAATCAGTCGTTTTTACGGGGGCGGTACGGCGAATTTAGGGCTAAATTCGGGCATTAAATTCGTAAATTTAGCCTTTAAATTTGCTCATAAATTTAAGCGTAACCTGGGCGATTGGCTCGTAGCAAAATTACCCCGAACTAAATTTGGGATTTTGATTTAAAGCCAAAATTTAGCCGCCCAAACCGACTGCGATAAATTTATATCAAATCGCTTCCGTTTTGCGGCGGGTAAAATCCAGCTTTGATTTCGAGCGGATTTTGCTCGGCGCGCAAATTTAAATCCCTCACATTTACCGCTGCGCCGTTAAAATTTGCTATAATCTGGCCAAATTTTCAAAGGAGAGAATATGAAAAAAATCGCGTTTTTGTTGATGATTATCGGGGCGTTTGCGTTTGCTAAAAGCGAGGAAGCGCCGCAAAAATCTGCGCCAAAGCAGCTTGAAATGGTGCTAATCCTAGATAAATCAGGCTCCATGAGTGGGCTTGAGAGCGATACGATCGGCGGCTTTAACTCCATGATCGACAAGCAAAAAGAAGCGGGCGTTGACGCAAAGGTAACTACGGTGCTTTTTGATACGCATTTTAGGACGTTGCACGATAGGGTAGATATCAAAAAGGTTGAGAAGCTAACCGCAAAAGACTATGTCGCTAGCGGCAATACCGCGCTGCTAGATGCAGTCGGCGAAACGATAAATAAAATCTCAAAAGTCGAGGATATCTACGCTAAAAATAGAGCCGTGCTTTTCGTGATCATCACCGACGGGCAAGAAAACTCGAGCAAGGAGTACTCAAAGGCGCAGATCAAAAAGATGATAAGCGATAAGCAGGAAAAATACGACTGGGAGTTTATATTTTTGGGAGCGAATATCGATGCGGCTAGCGAGGCCGAGAGCATCGGTATACAGCGTTCAAATGCCGTAAAATATCAAAACAGCAGCGAAGGCGTGCAGAAAAACTTCGAGGCTGCGGCCGAGATGTCTAAAGATATGGCGATGGATAAAAAATCAAGCTCGAAGTGGCGCGAAAAGGTGCTTGAGGATAAGTAAAATTTGACCTGGGCGCGGCTTAGTGCCGTGCTTTTGTAAATTTGCGGCGATCTAAAGCCGCGAGCCATAGCGCAAAGCCAGCGGGGCGTAAATTTGACAAGGCGAGTTATTTTTTCTTCTCGTCAAATACGCTATTAATCTATAAAAATTATTCGGGCGAATTTGAGACGAATTTATCGCCGTATCGCCCGCATAAAACTACTTTTTTAGCTTCTCGTAATCAATCATAAAATCAACGAATTTGCTTTTAAAATTTGGATCTTTTATCAACCCGTATTGTATCGTCGCAGCTTCGATATTATCGATCTCCTGATACAGATATCCAAGCGCCGCGCGACTCTCCGTCGCGTTTGGATCGGTGAGCTTAGATAGCTCCAAAAGCGCGGTTGCGTTTTGCGGGTGGTTTGAGCCGATGGCAGCTACGGCTGCTAAAAACAGCGTGCTAGCGTCGTTTATCTTAAATTCGTCGATTATGCGGTTGTAGATCTGATAACTCTCCTCAAAATCGTTCGTGAAAATGTCGATATAAGCTAGCGTCTGGAGCAAGTCGGCGTTATTGGCATCTTGTTTTAGTAGCGCTTTTAACTTCTGGCGTTCGTAGTTTAGTAGGCCCGAGATTTGCAAAAGCTTGATGTATTGCTCTTTGATGATGTTTGCGCCGTGATAAAACGCTGCGTCGTTTAGCTGTTTGTCGTGGAAGTAAATTTGAATCTGCTCGACATATTTTTTGATGCCTTCATCCTTGTAGTTTGCGATAAAATCAAGGATATTAGCTACGATATCATCAGGCAGCTTGGTCTTTAAAATTTGCGTCTTTTTAGCAAACTCCTCGCCTTTGTCGGTCATCTTTGCGATTATCGCGTCAAAGGCTAAATTTAGCGCCGTTTCTTCCTTTTCTTCTTCTAGCCAGCGCATTAAAGCGCCGCTATTATTTGCGATGAGCGCCATTAGAGCCTGGCTAACGGACGCGTCTTTTGAGCTAGAGTCGTGGTCGAGATTTTCTGAAATTTCTTGCAGTAGTTTGGTATTATCCACTGCGTTTATATCGTTTGCGATAGCGCCCAGTACGCCTGCTAGGTGGTTCGTCGGGTCTAGATGGTAGCTCATGATAAAGTGCTTTGCCGCCATGCTAAAGTTGCCCAGCTGCGCGTAGCTAAGCGCTAGGTCGTAGTGTAAAACCGAGTGTTCGGGATATAGCGAGATGAGCGAGGCAAACTGCGCGTTGGCCTGCTTTAGCTTGTAGTTTAGGGCGTTTGCGATGGCTGATGAGAGCTCTAAATTTACCTTTGAGAGCGCGCCGCTAGCGTTTAGGTAGTTGCCCGCCGCGCTTGCGTCGTCCAAAAACAGGCTCACTCCGCCTTTTCTTATGTAGTTTATCGTTTGGTTCGGGTCAAAAACCTTATAAGGCGCGAAGTAAAACAGCGTCTCGTAGCGCTTGGTTTTATCGAAAAACAGGTCGTTTCTAAAGTGCGCCTGAGCTAAATTTACGTCGAAAAGCTCGGGTTTTAGTATCGTTTTTATAGGGAAATTCGCGTTTAAAAACAGCGGATCCTCGTGAAATACGGCCTTTATTTCATTTGTCGCGGCTTCAAATTTACCGTCTTTTAGGTTTATGATGGCTATCATCGAGTTGATTTTATTTGAGTCGCCGCCCTTGCTTAGCGCTAAATTTAGCTTATTTCTAGCTTTTTCGTATTGTCCGAGCCTTGCATAAAGCATGCCTAGCGCCAGGTCCGCGTCAAATTCTTTTTGCGCTTCGAGCTTTTTTATCGCTTCGGCATCGTCGCCGATAAAGCTTAAAATTTTAGCCGCGAGGTAGTCGTAGCGGTCTTTATAGTAGCCGTTTTCGGCGTGCGAGAGAGCCGCTAAAGCTTCGACGTATTGGCCTTTGTAGTAGTTTATTAGCGCGTAATAGTAGTTGTATAGCGGGGAGTCTGCTTCCTTATACAAAAACGAATTAGCGAGATTTATGTAATAGTTAAAATTTTGCTCGTTTTTTAGCTCCAGCGAGCTAACCGCGGCGTTTATGGCGCTAACCGCGACGTTTTCGTCGTTTGTGATCGCTTTTTTAAAGCTTTCTAGCGCGTCTTCAAATTTGCCCTGCCTCATCTGCGAGACGCCAAGATTGTAGTTTGATAGGCTTTGGTTGTAAACGGCGATGTTTTCGTAGATTTTCAGCGCTTCAAATTTATTGCCCTTTTCGTAGAGTAAATTTGCCTTAGCGATCATGTCGTCGATCTTTGAACTGCCGAATTTTTGCGACTCGTAGCGCTCCTCGATATCTTTTACGATCTGTTTTTCGTCTATGGGCGGCTTTTTTTCGCCTCTAAAAACGAAAAACAAAACTACGGCTATGATGGTGACGAGCGCACCTGCAGCCCCGCCGATGATAAAAAGCTTTTTCTTGCTTTTTTTAGTCTCTTCTTGCGCCTCTTGCGGCGGCTCTTCTTGGACGACGGGTTCTAGCTCGTCAAGCGAGACTAGGCCTTCTTCTTGACTATTATCCGGTTTGTCTAAGGAGCTTGTCTCGGGGCTTTGCTCTTCGTCTATGTCTTCAAGGATTACTACGTTTTCGTCGTCGTTTTGCGCCACTACATATACCTTTTAAGAACTTCGGGGATCTCGATGCTGCCGTCTGCTTTTTGGTAGTTTTCCATTATCGCTATGAGCGTTCTGCCTACGGCTAGGCTCGAGCCGTTTAGGGTGTTTACCAGAGCGTTTTTCTTGCCGTCTTTGTAGCGGATTTTAGCTCTGCGAGCTTGGAAATCGCGCGTGTTTGATACCGAGCTTATCTCGCGGTATTTGTTTTGCCCTGGTAGCCAGACCTCCAGATCTATCGTCTTTGCCGCGCTAAAGCCAAGATCTCCGCTACAAAGCAACATATGGCGGTGCGGCAGCCCAAGGCTCGTTAGCAAGTCGCTGGCGCACGCTACCATCTCGTCTAACATCGCCGCGCTTTGTTCTGGAGTCGTGATGGCTACGAGCTCGACTTTTTCAAACTGATGTTGGCGTATCATGCCGCGCGTGTCGCGTCCGGCGGAGCCCGCTTCTTTGCGGAAGCACGCCGAGTAGCAAGTCATCTTTATCGGCAAGCTCTCTACGGGCAAAATTTCGTCGTTGTAAAGATTCGTCACCGGCACCTCGCTAGTGGGTATCAGGTACAAATCCTCGTCGCGCACTTTGTAAAGATCTTCTTCAAATTTAGGCAGTTGTCCGGTGCCGTAAAGCGTATTTGAGCTAACCAAAAACGGCACGTTAACCAGCTCGAAGCCGCGCGCGCTGTTAAAGTCTATCATGTAGTTAACCAGCGCTCTGCTAAGCCTTGCTCCCATACCCTTTAGCACGCAAAAGCGCGAGCCCGAAAGCTTAACTCCGCGCTCAAAATCAAGCCAGCCTAAACTCTCGCCAAGCTCGTAGTGCTCCTTTGGCGTAAAGTCAAATTTAGTCGGCTCCAGCACCGTTTTTACGCAGACGTTGTCGTCCTCATCGGCGCCAAACGGCACGTCATCGTCGGTGATATTTGGCACGCAGCTTGCGATGTTTTCCAGTTTTTCCTCGTATGCGCGCACGATATCGGCAGCGTCGCCCATCGCCGTTTTGTTTAAATTTAGCTCGTTTTTTAGCTCGTCGGTATTCTCGCCGTTTCTAGCCTTTATGCCTAGCTCCTTGCTCTTAGCGTTTTGGATCGCTTGGAAATTTTCTAGGGCTTGGCGCTTTGCTTTTAGCTCGTTAAACGTCGTCAAAAGCTCGTTTAAAACCTCGGGCTTTACGTTTTTTCCTTGCAATTTTTTTACGAACTCGTCGTAGCGCGTGTCGAGTAGTTTTAGATTTATCATTTTTATCCTTTACACCATAAACATAACTTTAGCAAATATCACGATGATCGCCGCCGCCGTAAACGCAAATGGGTGGATATTGCCTAGCGGGCTAGGGCGTTTTAGTATAAATTTACACGTGAGATTGGTCGCTACGGCCGCAAATATCAGTAGCGCTAAGATAACCTTTATCATAAAGACGATTTGTAAATTCGACTCAAAATATCCGCCTGCTTTCGAGCCGACCCAGCTACTCATCATCATGCCGCCCGTTAGCACCAAAAGCAGCACGCAAAGCGGCATTATTTTTATCGCGACGCTTGAGATGGCTTGCTGCGCTTTTTGCGCTATTTCTGCGGGTAGTTTGGCCTTGGCTCTTGAAAAAATAATCACGTCGAAAAATAAAAATCCGACGAAAATGATAGCGCAGATCAGGTGAATAAGCTGCGCGTAAGGGTAGATTGCTTGCACTTTTTTCCTTTAAATTTATTTGTAAATGCCGGTTGCGGCGCGTATTTTTTTCATTATCGGCGCTGCTACGGCTCGCGCTCTTTTGGCGCCTTCGTTTAAAATTTCATCCACTTCGCCAGCGTGATTTAGATAATAATCAAATTTCTCCCTCGCATCCGCGAAATAGTCCCAAACCAGCTCGTTTAGATACATTTTGAAGTGTCCGTGTCCTTCGCCGCCGCGCTCGTAACGCGCTTGTAGCGCCTTTCGTCCGTCCTCGTCTAGGAATAATTTAGCGATATTATAGACGTTGCAGTTTTGCCACTGCTTAGGCGCTTCAAGCGGCTCCGAGGTCGTCACGATGCTTGAAATTTGCTTTTTTAGCTCTTTGGCGCCGGCGAAAATATCTATCGTGTTGCCGTAGCTTTTGCTCATTTTCGCGCCATCTGTGCCTGGCACGGTAGCGACGTTTTCATCGACTTTGTACTCCGGCGGGACGAAGATATCGCCGTGCTCGTTGTTAAATTTGATCGCGATGTCGCGCGCGATCTCGACGTGCTGGATCTGATCCTTGCCCACGGGCACGACCTGCGCGCCGTATAGCAGGATATCGGCCGCCATCAAAACCGGGTAGCTAAAAAGCCCGTGATGCGAGGTTAAGCCCTTTGCGACCTTGTCCTTGTAGCTGTGCGCGCGCTCGAGCAGGCCCATAGGCGTGTATTGGCTCAGTATCCAGTAGAGCTCTAAAACTTCTTTGACGTCGCTTTGTACCCAAAATACGCTCTTTTGCGGATCGATACCCAGCGACAAAAACGCGCTTGCGGCCTCATAGGTGTTTTGTTTTAGCTTCCCTGCGTCGGCGACCGAGGTCATGGCGTGATAGTTTGCGATAAACATAAACATCTCGCTTTGCCCCTGCGCCTCAACCATTTGTTTGATCGAGGCGAAGTAGTTGCCTAGGTGTAGTTTGCCGCTTGGTTGCAAACCCGTTAGTACTCTCATTTTTCTCTCTTTCTCTTGTCTTGCGCGTTGTCTTTTGCGCGCTTTTTGCGGATTTCGTTAAAATTTGACTCGATAGGCTACATGCCTTATCTTCGTCAAATTTTAACTTCAAAGCCACAAAAAATCATCGCAAAATACTGCCGCTTCAAAATTTGCATTAAATCATACAAAATTTGTAATCTGCTAAATTTTAAAAATTCATTTATCTTTTTTGCGCTAAATTTTGCAATCCGCCGAATTTTCACGCCGACGCGGCCAAACGATACCGCTGTAAATTTAAAGCGCAAATTTAAACCGCTCAAATTTAAAAATAGAAATTTAAAGCCGCAAATTTTAAAATTTACGCTCAAATTTCAACCCAAATTTTACTTAATCCTTTTTTATTTTTTCTAAAATCTCTTTTGCGACTTGCTCTAGCTCTTTGCCTTCGACGTCGATTACGAGATCGGCCGCGTTTTTATACATCTTTTTTCTCTCGCTAAATATTTTTTTAGCCGCGTTTAAATCCTTTAAAAGC
>CAUSIL010000098.1:0-7328 GCA_963531395.1 uncultured Campylobacter sp. | reverse complement strand
GTGGCCGGGAGATAGGGATTCGAACCCCAGGAGGCTTTCACACCTCAACGGTTTTCAAGACCGCCGCTTTCGACCGCTCAGCCATCTCCCGTAAAAATGTTTCGGCTAATTATAGCCAAATTTATTCGGTTTTTTCCTTAACATAGGAAGCGCCTTTATTGACTTTCTCCTTTGACCACTCAACGGCATTATTCGTGTCCTCTTTGACGCCGTGCCATGTATTTGAGCAACCGACCATAAAAAAAGTAGCAGATAATAGCATTAGCAAATAACGCATTTTCTCTCCTTAAATTTTGGAGGCGACACCCGGATTCGAACCGGGGATCAAAGCTTTGCAGGCTCATGCCTTACCACTTGGCTATGTCGCCTAAAAGTCAATGGTGCCCGAAACCGGACTTGAACCGGTACGGTAAAAAATACCGAGGGATTTTAAGTCCCTTGCGTCTACCATTCCGCCACCCGGGCAAAAATTCCCTAAATTTAAAACCGATGGAGCGGGAAACGAGATTCGAACTCGCGACCCCAACCTTGGCAAGGTTGTGCTCTACCCCTGAGCTATTCCCGCATTTCGTTTGAAAAATGAGATTCTAGCTGATTTTTGCTTAAAATTTTATTTTATTTCGCCAAATTTCAAAATTTCGTAAGATAAAAATGATATAATTCCAAAATCTTTTCGACGATTGGGGTTATAGCTCAGCTGGGAGAGCGCTTGAATGGCATTCAAGAGGTCGGCGGTTCGATCCCGCTTAACTCCACCATCTTTAAATTTATTCCCCAAATTTTACATCCAAGCCGCCAGAAAGTTTTGATTAATTTATAATTCGCGATTAATATCGCAACCTCTAAAAATAGTATTTTAAGCTTGCCTGTGTTAGTATCGGCAAAATTTAGTACGGGAAAAAGATGCAAGATTACTCCGTTTTAGATGTTTTATCTAATAAAAAAGTCCTTTGTTTAGAGGATGAACCTTATATATTAAAAAACATGATTGACTCCCTTGAGCTGTTTTTCGCCGAAGTAAAAGGCGTAAGCGACGGAATCGAGGCACTAGACGAGGCTATGAGCGGCTCGTATGACGCGCTCATCCTAGATGTCAGCGTCCCGCACATGGACGGTTTAGAGGTAGCTAAAAAGATCCGCTGTGCAAACCGCAAAATCCCGATCGTAATCATCTCAAGCCATACCGAGCAGGAGTATTTGTGGCGCGCGGTCGAGCTAAAGATCACGAGATATCTCTCAAAGCCTTACGATAAAGATACGTTTATAAAAGCGCTAGAAGACGTCGCGATGGAGCTCATCGACCATACGCCGGTGTTTAGTATCAACGACGACCTCAAATACGATTTTAGTAAAAAAATTATATATATAAAGGAAGAGGCCTGTCGCCTCTCCAAAAGCGAGAGTAAGCTTTTGGAGTATTTTTTAAACAACAAAAACCAAACTATCACTTACGAGCAGCTGTTTGACTACATGTGGGAATTTGAACAGCCGACCAAAGAAGCTATCAAAACCATCGTAAAAGAGCTGCGCCGCAAGATCGGCAAGGACACGATCAGAAATTTATACGGCGTAGGATATCTATGTGAAGTCCAAATTTAAATTTATCGTCCTGCTACTCGTCGTTTTGTACGGCGCCATTACCGTTTTGGTTTTTAACTTTTACCGCGATCTTGCGCTAAAAGACGCCAGGCAGGAGGCATTTTACGTACTTGATGCGATGAACGGCATACGCGACTACATCTCCACCGTGCAGCGCCCGCTGATAGAAGAGCTAAAAGACGGCGGCGTCATAGACAAAGACCTTTTTGATCCAAGACTAATGTCCTCATCCTATATAACTCGTCAAATTTACAAAATCCAGCTCGCCAAAAAAAACATAAACTACGACTACAGGCTAACGGCGACGAACCCGTTAAACCCCGAACACGAAGGCACGAAATTTGAAAACGAAATTTTAGAAGGATTTAAAGAGGGCAAATACGAAGTCTACTCAGATATCATCAAAGACCAAAACGCCTCGTACTTTTTCGTCGGGCTCCCGGTCAAAAACTTCCTCCCGTCCTGCGTCGAGTGCCACAACATAAACAGCGCGCCTAAAAAAATGCTCGAACAATACGGAAATTTAAATAATTTCGAGGGCAAAGTCGGCGACACGATAGCGATGGTGAGCTTTAAAATCCCGGTAAAAAGTATTTTGCTTTATCATAAACAAGAATTTATCGTTAGCGGCGTGGCGATCACGGCGATCTTTGCGGCGTTTTTATTTTTTGTCTATAAAATCCACAAAAGCAACGAAAAAACCAAGATGCAAAACGAGCTTTTGATGATAAATCAAAGCCGCCTAGCCTCGATGGGCGAGATGATCGGCAATATCTCGCATCAATGGCGCCAACCTCTAGCGCAGATCAGCTCGACTCTGGTAAATTTGGAGCTTTACTCCGAGCGAGGCAAGCTAAGCGGGCAGAGGCTAAAAGAAGCCATTGAGGAGGCGAACGAGCAGGTCAAATTTATGTCCGGCACTATCGAGGATTTTAAAAATTTCTTTAATCCAAATATGCCAAAGAGCGAATTTGAGGTAAAACAAGCCATAGAGCAGGCTTGTAAAATTTTAAACGCGGCGCTAAAAAGGCATGTCATCGACGTAAAAGTCGAGATAAAAGAAAATTTTACGCTTTACGGAAATATAAACGAGCTCATTCAAATTTTAATCAACGTCATGAATAACGCCAAAGAAGCATTTTTAAACGCGCCGCAAGATCGAACGCAGGCAAACCGAATGCAAATTTTAATAACAGCCCTTTTGCAAAACGGCGAACGAACAATAACGCTAGAAAATAACGCCGGCAATATAAATAAAGCGGTGATAAATAAAATTTTTAAGCCGCATTTTACTACGAAAAAGTCGGGCAGCGGGCTTGGGCTATATATGAGTAAGGTGATAGCCGAAAAAAATAACGCCCGAATTTACGCGCAAAATATAAATAACGGCGTAGTATTTACTATTAAATTCAAAAATTCATAATTTATTAATATTCCCCTTTTTTCGCCCCCTTTTTACGCTAGCATTCTCAATATGAAATCTTTTTGATTTTAGATCCAAAATTTAAAGGAGGGCGCAATGAGGAATTTAAGTAAAACCTTGCTAGGTTTGCTTATGGGCGTTAGCGTCTTCGCATCGCAAGCCTGTTGCGAAGAACACAACATGCAGATGTCTCAAAAGGCGCGAGACGTCATAGCAAACCCAAAAGGCACGCTTCAAAGCAGAGGCGTAATATCCTTGCAAGACTACATCGTAGAAGAGCAAGAGATGTATGAGTGGCTGTTTAAAAACCACCCGATTTTCACAAAATACGGCGGTAAAACGGTCGGTAAACTAGACGTTCACGACCGTGGACTTGAGTGGCTTGCGGAAGGTCACGGTTTTGATATGTCAAAAGCCAGTAAAAGAGAAGGCGGCAAAGGCTATAGCTCTATGATGTATAGGATACCGGCCGGTTCGTCGCTTCAGTTTCCTAATAAATTTATAGGCTCCGAAAAGTGCGGCGAGTGCCACCCTGCGCAGTACGAGGTATGGAGCAGATCGCGCCACGCCACTACTATCCGCTTCCCCGGCGAGCACCCGGAGGTTAATAATAACCTAACCGATCCGGTATTTAGCCCAGATACCGCATCTATCTTGCCTCAAGGTATTACTCCGGACGTTATTTACGCGACCGTAGGACACCTAAGAACTAAATTTGGCTACGTAGACGCGTGGTTGCTGCGAGGAACTTACCACGTAGAGGGCGGTTTGCTACGAGACGGCACCGGTCAGATCGTAGCAGGCGGTAACCAATTCCAAAGAACTTGGGCGTTAAATTTAACTCCCGAAACGGTTAAGAAAATCAAAGATTTCGTCCCCGATTTTCCGGAAACTCTAGCTGATTACGGCGATAACGGCGGATACGTCAGAGGTCTAGCCTCATACGCCGCTAAATACAAAAAGTCGATGTTCTTCCAAGCAAACGGTTCTTACTGCGAAGTTTGCCACCCGTTCAAATTCGACTTTAAAACCAAAAAAGAGTTCTATGCCGCTCTAGGTAATGCTAAAGAGCTTCAAAAACACACGATCTCCAAAGGTGTAAGCTGCGAGGAGTGTCACGGAGCCGGCGGCCACCTTGACGGGGCTACGAACTTTAGAACTTCAAACTGCGAACGCTGTCACCAAAGATTTAACTATAGCCCAGACCTAGCTCGCGCTAATCCTCTAAACCAAGGCAAGCTTGATCTATCTCTAAGCTCTAAATTTAAATCAATGGGACCGGGATGCGGATCCGAGGGTTCGCAATCATACTTTACCGCTCACTACGATAAAGGTATGCGCTGCACCACTTGCCACGATCCACACGATAACACGGGTCCGGTCCTAGGCGACAAGACTATCAAGGGCGTAAACTATAACTCAGAGCAAGGCTACCTAAGCGCGCTTTACACTAAACCCAAAATCAGAAAAGATTGTAAAGATTGCCACAAAGAGCAAGCATATATCGCTTCTAGAGCCGATACGCACAAAGATAACACTTGCGCATCTTGCCATATGCCGTTCATGATGAGCTGCGAGAACTTCTACGCTATCCAGTTCCAAGACAATGCTGGATTTGATACTCAAAGAAGATCTCACATCTGGAAGATCGACGTAGATCCTGCTAGAAAATCTCTAGTTGCGGGCGATGCTGCTAAAGGACCGAGAGACGCTAAAGATTGGCACTTCCAAAGAGATAAAAACGGCCACAACTTCGTTGACCTAATGTGGGCGTGCGCTAGAACGTCTTGGGCGGATAAAGATATGCAAGATACTAAAGGCTGCCACAGCCCAGTACTATCTGAGCTAAAACCTACCCTACACTTCAAGAATCAAAAACAGGTTTACGACGAAGTAATGGGATGGCAAACTCCTGTTAAAAACGACTTCTCTCAAGTCAAAATCGGTATCGAGGGACTTTATGCTATCTTAGAAACTAAGAAACTAAGCCCTAGCGATAAGACTAGAGTTTATGAGCTAATCGAAAAAGCGCAAGACACTGTCGACTTGCTACAAAAAGACGGCTCATGGGGTATGCACGGCTTTAAATACACAAAACAAAGACTCGATGCTTCTAAAGAGTACATCAAAGAAGCCCAAAGAATCATAAACAACAATTTATGATGCGATTACGGACGCCGCGATTTTGCGGCGTCCAAATTTAATAAGGTAAAATTTATGCGTTTTAAATTTAGCAAAAACTCGCTTTTAGCTCTTTGCCTAACGGCCGGCTGCGTTTTGTGCGCAAGTGCGGCGGATAAAGAGGCGATGACGCAAGAGCAAAAAGAATCATACAGCATCGGAATTTCAACCGGAACCTATATATCCGCACAACTAAAAAAACAAGAAAGCCTAGGCGTTAAATTTGACAGCAAGGCTATTTTAGACGGCTTTGCCGACGCCTTTAAAAAAGAACAAAAACTAACTGACGAAGAGATCATCTCTCTACTAAACCAAAGAGACGAAAAACTAAATAAGCTAACCCAAGACGCGCTAAAAAAAGCGCTTGAAAAAAATTTAAAAGAGGGTGAAGAATTTATGGCGAAAAACGCCAAAAATAAAAAGGTCAAAACGACTAAATCAGGGCTTCAGTACGAAGTTTTGGCACTAGGAGACGGCGATAAGCCAAGACCCGAGAGCGTCGTAGCGCTAAACTACAAAGCCTACCTCATAAACGGCAAAGTTTTTGACGATACGTACTCTAGAAACGAACCCGCGCTACTTTCTATGGTAAATTTAATAGACGGCCTACAAGAGGGGCTTATGATGATGAACGGTAACTCAAAATATAAATTCGTCATCCCGTCTCGCCTGGCTTACGGAGACGAGGGCGCGGACGAGATACCGGGCGGCTCGACGCTGATTTTTGAAGTCGAGCTAGTAAAGGCTCTAAAGCCTAGCGAGCTAGCCGGCGCGGCAAAAGAGCTACACGAAAAAGAGCCTAGACTGTTTCACGGCGGACACGGAAATAGCGTAAGCAGATGAGGTAAATCCATACGAATGGAGAAATAAAATGAAAGAGCAAAACGCAAGAAGGACGTTTTTTAAATATCTTGCTTCAGGCGCGGCGGTTGCGGGAGCGACTAGCGTACTGGGCAAGAGTATAAATTTAGACGCCCCTACGGAAAACGGCAACAAGCCGCACTACGGCATGATATTCGATCAAAATAAATGCGTGGGCTGCACCGACTGCGAGATCGCCTGTAAAAAGGTAAATTTGGTTCCGAAAGGCCAGATGAGGCTTTTTATCCAGGACAAAACCGATCCGCTAAATTTAAAAGAAAAGCGCTATGTTAGGGTTTCTTGTCAGCAGTGCGAGGACGCGCCCTGCGTAAAAGTTTGCCCGACGAAAGCCTGCCACAAGGACGAAAAAACCGGCATTACGACGATGAGCACCGACGACTGTATCGCCTGTAAATACTGCATCGTCGCCTGTCCTTACGACGTGCGCTTTATAAATCACGAAACCAAAGCCGCAGAGAGCTGCAACTTCTGCTTGGATACGAATTTAAAGGACGGTCACGAGCCTGCCTGCATCGAGGCGTGCAGATACGAGGCGATCGTATTCGGCGATCTAAACGACGAAGGCTCGCACATCAGCAGACTGCTTCGCGTAAAAGACAGCCTGCGAATGCATCCTGAGTGCGGCACGAAGCCGAGCCTGCGCTATATTCCTGCGGTAAAACTGGGGGTGTGATATGAACGGAGCTATAAATTTCACTGCGACCTTCTCGCACGGCGTGGAGTGGGGTTGGCCGATCGCGGTCTATCTTTTGCTAGCGGGTATGAGCGGCGGCGCTTTGATAGTCGCGATCCTCGTTAAATTTTATAAAAAACAGACCCAAAGCACACCGCTGTTTAAGGCTGCGTCGTTGCTATCTTTCGTCACGATCCTTCTAGGTATGGTTTGCCTAGTAGCCGACCTTGAGAGGCCGCTACTTTTTTGGAAAATTTTGATCAATTACAACTTCACATCGGTTATGTCCGTGGGCGTGGCAGCGCTTTGCGTCTATATCCCGCTTACTTTCGTAGCCTGCCTTTACGCGTTTGAAGAGTGCCTTAGAGAGTTTTTGACGCACAATCTTAGCTTTTTAAAAGGGCTTTTCGAGCTTGCGATGAAAATTTTAAACGCGCTTCGCCCACTGCTTCTTGCGCTTACGCTAGTTTTTGCGGTCGCGATCTGCGCCTATACGGGCTTTTTGATCTCGTATGCCGTCTTCTGCTTGAAAACAAAACAATCTGCTAACTCCTTTCCCTTCCACACTCC
>CAUSIL010000097.1:0-7355 GCA_963531395.1 uncultured Campylobacter sp. | reverse complement strand
CATTACCTGAGAAATGATACCTTTCATCCATACTCCTTAATTATTTCATTGATTCAACGCCACTGATGATCTCTATAAGCTCAGTGGTGATAGACTCTTGGCGAGCCTTGTTATACGATAGTTTTAGCTGCGCGACGCGCTCTTTGGCATTGTTGGTCGCATTATCCATTGCCTGCATTCTGGCGCTATGCTCGGCCGCAAGGCTATCTACTAAAGCATAATACATACTATACTCGAAATACTTCGTAAGCAGTTCGTTTAAAATTTTACCGTCGTCGCTCGGCTCAAATTCCATCAAAGAATTCGTCTCGACTTCGACGAGTTTCGGCGGCTCGACCGGCACGATGTCGTTTATGCGAATTTGCTGAGAGATCATGTTATTGTAGCCGTTATGTACCAAAATAACTTTATCAGTCGCACCGCTTATAAAGTCGTCTATTGCGTCTTTTATAATATTTTGAGCTTTCTCATAGGTTGGAGACGAGCTCACGCCGACATATTTTTCAAGCAAATTTATACCCTGGAAGCTAAAAAATTCTATACCTTTTTTACCTACCGCGCGAAGTCTTATCTTTACTTTTTTTGCCTTAAATTCGTTAATCATATTTCTAACGGTTTTAATAGTCTGAATATTAAAACCGCCGCAAAGCCCCTTGTCTGCGGTAACAAATATAATATCAACCTTCTCGATATTCTCCTTAACGTCGAAAAATTTACTCTCGGCGTTTACAGAGCGATATTGGTTGATTTTATAGGCGATTTCAGATAAAACTTCGTTGATCTTGAGCGCATAAACCCTAGAGTGACGTGCTGCTTCTTCAGCCTTGCGAAGTTTAGCCGTAGACACCAGCTTCATCGCGCGCGTCGTCTTTTGGGTATTTTGGACGCTCTTGATCTTTCGTTTTATATCTTTTAAATTTGACATATTCTAGCCTTAGTTAGCGGCAAACGTCGCTTTAAAGTCTTTTAGCGCCTTATGCAAAAGCTCCTCGATCTCTTTGTCAAGTGCTTTTTTGGTTCGAATTTGTTCAAAAATTTCAGGATATTTAGCCTCTATATAAGGATAAAGCTCAGCTTCAAATTTTGTAACGGCTACGGCCGGAATATCGTCTAGATAGCCTTTCGTACCGGCAAAGATGATAACGACTTGCTTTTCAACGGCAAGTGGGCTGTAAGGAGGCTGTTTTAGCACCTCGACCATCCTTTGACCGCGCTCAAGCTGTTTTCTCGAACTCTCGTCAAGGTCGCTCGCAAACTGTGCAAATGCTTGAAGTTCACGGTATTGCGCAAGGTCAAGTCTTAATGTTCCAGAAACTTGCTTAGTTGCCTTTATCTGAGCTGCGCCGCCTACACGAGAAACCGAAAGACCTACGTTGATCGCAGGGCGGATACCTGAGTTAAATAGATCGGACTCAAGGAAAATTTGACCGTCGGTAATAGAAATAACGTTTGTCGGAATATACGCCGAAACGTCGCCCGCTTGCGTCTCGATAATAGGAAGAGCCGTGAGAGAACCTGCCCCTAGCTTATCGTTTAGCTTAGATGCGCGCTCTAGCAAGCGAGAGTGCAGGTAGAAAACGTCGCCCGGATAAGCTTCGCGGCCCGGCGGTCTGCGAAGAATCAAGCTCATTTCGCGGTATGCGACAGCGTGTTTTGAAAGATCGTCGTAGATGATTAGGGCGTGGCGGGAGTTGTCTCTAAAGTACTCGCCCATTGTTACGCCGGCATAAGGAGCTAGATACTGAAGCGCAGCAGCATCGGAAGCGCCTGCATTTACCACGATAGTGTACTCCATAGCGCCGTACTCTTCAAGCTTTTTAACGACTTGCGCGACCGTTGATTGTTTTTGTCCAATCGCTACGTAAATACAAATAACATCTTGACCTTTTTGGTTGATGATGGTATCTATAGCAACTGTAGTTTTACCAGTTTGGCGGTCGCCGATAATGAGCTCGCGTTGTCCGCGGCCGATCGGCACTAGCGCGTCGATAGCCTTGATGCCCGTTTGAAGCGGTTCGTGAACGCTCTTTCTAGCCATGATACCTTTTGCTTTTTCCTCAACGAATCTAGTCTCGCTAGCTTCGATCGGGCCTTTGGCATCTATCGGCTCGCCGAGCGAATTTACGACACGGCCTATCAAAGCATCGCCGACAGGGACGCGTAAAAGTTTAGCTAGGCGTTTTACGCTCGAGCCCTCTTTGATACCGTCCGTTTTACCCAAAATAACGATACCCACGCTACTTTCCTCTAGGTTTAGAGCCATGCCTTTTTCGCCATTCTCAAACTCGACCATCTCGCCGGCCATAACGTTTTTTAGGCCGTAAACGTTAGCAACGCCGTCGGCTACGGATATAACCTTGCCCGTCTCATTTACATCAACGTTAAGGCTGAAATTTTCAATCCTTTCCTTAATGATGGCGCTGATTTCATCTGCTTTTATTTTTGCACTCACGCTTTTTCTCCTTTATATTTATATTGCTTTTAATATGTATTCGCTCATTTGGGCTTTTAGCCTATCTACCGAAAAGCTAGCCTCTACGCCCAAATCGTCTAGTTCGATCTTGATACCGTTGTAATCGCTTTTTACTGGCTCTAAAATGATTTTTGCGTTAAATCTCTTAGAAAAGCTGCTTTCAAGCTCTGAAATTTGAGCCTGGATAATCTGCGTGCCACCGTAAATTTTGCCGTAAAAAACATTGTCCATTTTTGATTTTTGTGCTAAAAGCTCCGAAACGATATTAGGCAAAATATCAAGTCTTTTATTTTCGCCGAGTAGTTTTATAAAGTTTACAAATTTCTGATCCGCCCCACCGACTAAAGATAGAACGAAATCCGCTTTTTGGCTATTTTTTAAATTTGGTGAAACAATAATATTTTGAAATTTTTCATTTGCAAATGCGTTTGCGATCTCTTGTAGCTTGGCGGTAAAGCTATTAAACTCATCTTTGCTAAGGTCGCTAACCAGGGCTTTTACGTATTTTTTTGCGATAAGTTCTTTCATTAGCCGACCCTCTTAAGCATGATATTGATAAGCTCGCTTTGATCCATTTTAACGCTGTCGCTTGCAAAGATTTCATTTAAAATTTCGCCTACGACGGACTTAACCATGCGTCTTTTTTCAAATTCTTTTTGATCTTGGAAGCTTTTTTCCAGATTTGCAACCTCTTGCCTAGTCTCTTCTTTGATGCGCTCAGATATCAAAACAGCCTCTTTTCTAGCGGTTTCTACTAGGCTAGCGGCATTTGCTTTAGCCTCTTCTACTCGTCTTAGAGCATCTTCCTTTTTAGCTTTTGAATCTTTTAGTTTTTGCTCGATACTATCAAGCCTTGCCGCGATGCCGGCGATTCTTCCCTTATATCCGGTCTTGATACGGGTTGCTATGAAATCATACAAAATTGCGGCAAAAACGATAAAGTTTATCGTTCTAGGTACGATGTCATATCCGCCGTCAGCCATCAAAACAAAAGGACATAATAAAAGTAAAATTTTGCTTTTCATACTTAAATCCTTGCGAGTTTTGCTTTTAAAGCAGCTTGAAGTTCAGGCAGTTTTTGCTGTAAATCAGCTCTAAAATCGGTCTTTTGAGCGTTTAAATTTTGGATAAATGCGTCATAATCGGCCTCCAAAACTCCGCGCTTTTCGCTGACTATCTTAGCGGCCGCGTCTTTTGCAGCATTGATAGCTTCCTGCTTGATCTTGCCGGCTTCGTTTCTTGCGGCAGCTATGAGCTGTTCTATCTGCGCTTCATACACGCCAAGATCGCTCGTATTTTTGCTAGCGCTCTCTTCGTCGTTTTTTATCGCATCGTTTCTAGCGTCTATAAATTTAAGTAGAGGCTTGTAAAGGATGGAATTTAAAACGGCGATAAGCCCTAGAAAAATAACTGCCGTTAGGACGACTAACGGCAAATTAATTTCCAACATCAAATCTCCTTAAAGTTTAATATTTTCTTAAGCATAATAAAATCGTGCTTATTTTACAAAAAAAAAGGATAAAACAAGCTAAATTTAAAGAAATATTTTTATTTTATCTTGTTTATTAGCCTATCGATATCTGCTACGTCATCAAATTCGATAGTGATTTTTTTGCCTTTTATCTTAACAGGCATGTCAAATTTAGAAAAAATATCTTTTAAATTCGCTAGTCTTTCAAGATATCTTTCATCTAGCTTGAGCACTGTTTTAGGCGGCAATTTATTTTTTAAATTTTTTACCAAATTTTCCGTTTCGCGCACGCTAAGGCGCTGTCCGATGATGGTATCAACCGCCGTTTTTTCGTTGTTTGGCTCAAGGCCCACGATGACTTTAGCGTGCCCTTGCGTTAGTTTGCCTTCTTTTATATAGTCTTGCGTCGTGGCGCTAAGGCTCAAAAGCCGCATGGTATTTGTTATCTGAACCCTGCTTTTGTGGATGATGTTTGCGAGCCCATCCTGCGTGATTTTGTATTCGTCTATGAGCTCTTTATAAGAATTTGCAAGCTCGATCGGATTTAAATCCTCTCTTTGGATATTTTCTATGAGCGCTAGCTCGCGCAGGCTTTGACTCTCGATATCTGCGACTATAGCCTTTATCTTGCTTTCGCCTAGCATCTTAGTCGCGCGAAATCTCCTCTCACCCGCGATCAGCATATATCCGCCGTCTTTTTCTATGACGATGATGGGCTGAATGAGCCCGTGCCTTTTGATACTTTCGCTAAGCTCTCTTAGTGCGGTCTCGTCGAAATTTTTACGCGGCTGATACGGGTTTTCTACGATCAAGTCCAAGTCGATATCTTTTACCATATCGCTGTTGCCCTCGTTTAGCTCAGCTTTGTACGCAAGCTCCACATCGCCCAAAATCGCCTCTAGTCCGCGCCCTAGTCCACCTTTTTTAGCCATCTTTTATCCTAAAATACAGCAAGCTAAATTTTGATACGCTACCGAACCGGGCGATTTTATATCGTATAAAATCACTGGCTTACCAAAGCTAGGACTTTCGGCGAGCTTTACGTTTCTAGGCACTATAACAAAGCCGTCGTCGGTCTCTTTACTCTTAAAAAGCTTATCTTCAAAATGCTGCTTTAAATTTGCGACGGTCTCTTTTGCAAGGTTGTTTTGCGAGCTGTACATCGTCGGCAAAAAGCCTTTTATTGTTAGTTTTTTATTGATCGTTTTTTTGATTATTTTCACGGTATTTAATATCTGCGCCAAACCCTCTAGCGCGTAAAATTCGCACTGGATCGGGATGATCACGCTATCGCTAGCGCTTAGCGCGTTTACGGTGATGCTACCTAGAGCGGGAGGACTATCGATGATGATAAAATCGTACTGCCCCTCGACCTCTTCGATCTTACTTTTTAGGATTTTTTGATAGTCTTTATTTTGCTCGCTTAGCTCTTGCTCGATGCCCACCAGACCGATATTTGACGGCGCTAGAAAAAGCGTCGGGATTTCGGTTTTTAGCACGATTTGCGAGAGTTTTTTACGACCCGTTAGAACGTGATAGATATTGTACTCGTAATCGTTTCTGCTAAAGCCCATTCCCGTCGTTGCATTTGCCTGCGGATCAATATCGATGAGTAAAACTTTTTTTTCGGCGACGGCTAAGGATGCGGCTAAATTTACCGCCGTAGTCGTCTTTCCGACGCCGCCTTTTTGATTTGCTATGGTTATAACTTCACACATATTTTTTTCCAGATTTTGTTTTGATTTATTTTACAAAAAACTTACTTTGTATAAGTTTAGTTTGCGCTTTAAATTTTCTGAAAGATTTTCGCGGCGCATACGCCGAGCGTTTGTTTAAAATTTAATAAATCTACCTAAGAGAAAAAACCCTTCGTCCGCCTATATCCAAAGAGCCGTCGGGTAGGAGTTTGGCGTCTTTGAGCGCTACCTCTTCGCCCTCAAAGTGCGTGATAAATTCTCTTGATTTTCCAAATTCGCTCTCAAATTTTTTAAAAACCTCCGCCCAAGACGGAGCTGTTTGCAGCCTCTTGCAAAACTCCCCGACCACGGCGCTAGGACTCGCGTCTATATCTAAAATTCCGGCGTTTTCGGGCGCGTTTTTCAGATTTATACCCATGCCGCAAACGTAAATTTCGCCAACCCTCGTCGTCAAGGTTCCGCCTATTTTTTTATCGCCGACGTAAAAGTCGTTCGGCCATTTTAGCCAGATTTTTGAGCCGCTAGCCGCGAGAACTTCGCGCATTATCACTGAAAAGTAAATCGACGCCGACTCGCCTTTTAGATCCTCAGGCAGCGCCGTCTCGCTCATGCAAAACGAAAAAAATAGATTGCCCTCCAGCCCGCTCCACGCGTTGTTTCTGCTGCCTATGCCTTGCGTTTGCTCCTTTGCCACTAGCGCAAAAGGCGGCCGTATTTCGCCGTTTCGCAGTCCTTCGACTAAAACTTTTTGCGTAGAAGGGACGCTATCTGCAAACTCTATTCTCAAATTTTATTCCTTTTAAATTTTGGTTCATTTTACATTGCCAGCGCATTAGTATCGTTAAATTTACAAGGCAAGCTTCGCTCGGCTCAAATTTACGACACTATATCGCCGATGCCAAGGCGCTTGCCGTTTAGATACGCGCTAGCCTCCACGGGCCTTTTGCCCGGCTCTTGTACTTTTATGATCTTGACCGCGCCCTCGCCGCACGCGACGTAAATGTAATATTTGCCATCAAATATGATTTCGCCGGGCCTTCGGCGCTCGTCTTCGCGTCCACTGAGATATTTTAAATCCAAAATTTTTAATCCGCTAGCTAGATAGATCCCGGGCCAGGGCGTTAGCGCACGAAATTTATTATAAATTTGCCGTGCGCTCTCCTCAAAGCTAAAAAGCCCGTCTGATTTGCTTATTTTTTTGCAGTGTGTAGCCTGCGCGCTCTCTTGCTTTAGCGGCGTTAAATTTGCAAAATTTCGCAGCACTCGCACTATCAGCTCGCCCGCAAGATCCCCGAGCTCGTCAAACAGCTGCGCCGCCGTTTTATCCTCGCAAGGCGTGTAGGCAAAATCAAGCATATCGCCCGTATCAAGCCCCGCATCCATCAGCATCGCCGTCACGCCCGTCTGCTTTTCGCCCGCCAAGAGCGCGCTTTGGATCGGGCTTGCGCCGCGGTATTTAGGCAGGATCGAGGCGTGCAGGTTGATGCAAGGCGCGATATCAAGCACGCTTTGCGGCAAAATTTTACCGTATGCAGCAACCACGATAAAATCAGGCTTTAGCTCTTTTATATGCGCTGTAATCGCCTCGTCTTTTAAGCTCGCAGGCTGAAAGATCGGCACGGCAGGCAGATGCTGCTGCGCGTAAACTTTAACCTCGCTAGGCGTTAAAATTTGCTTCCTACCGGCGGGCTTATCAGGCTGCGTAAAGACGGCC
>CAUSIL010000096.1:0-7398 GCA_963531395.1 uncultured Campylobacter sp. | reverse complement strand
TCTTGCTGATTAAGATATAGCATCACGGCCGCGCTGTTTGCCCCCATCATAAATTTATCGTTTACCGCGCCGCGGCTTGATCTTCCTAAAAGCGCCACGTGCGACTGCGACAGATCGGCTACGTTATAAAGCAAGATGCAGGCGTTCGTCTTGGAGTTAAAATTTGCTTGAATTATTCTGTTGCTTGCCGAGTTGTTCTCAAAACGCTCTATTTTGATTATCGTATTGGTTTGCTTAAACTGATCAAACGCCACGTCGCCGCTAAAATATATCTTACCGCCGATGATTTGAAACGGCGTATACGTTCCGCTCGAGTTTGCGATACGAAAATTATCGGCCATGATTTCAAATTTGCTCTGCTGAGCGCTTCCGTCGCTAAACTGCCAGCCCGTGATTCTGCCGCGACTATCCGTGATTAGGGATTTGACTTTGGCTAGATACTCTTTTGCCGCCGTTGCGATAGCCGCGGCATTCGTGACCTTCACGAGCTCGGTTTCGGCTCTGGAGATAAGATTTGTCATGTCTGCCGTCATAGACCTTATTTTGCCGTCCAGCCCCTTTTCTACCTTGGTTTCGACGTTTTTCGTGATTTGGTTTGTGAGCTCGCCGGGCAAACTCGCTTTAAGCTGGTCGAACTTTTGAGCTATCGCGCTATTTTCGCTTGCATAGGCTTGCTTGAGCTGATCTATGCTAGCGTTGATTTCGCCAAATTTCGCATTGACTTGCTGTATCGCCTGCGCTAGCGCTTCGTTATCGGTAGTTACGGCGACGTCTTTATTTTTGACCATCGCCGAAATTTGGCCGTTGATCGCCTTTACTTCGGTTTTTAGCTCTTCAAGGGCCTTGATCGTACCGCGCAGCTTGTCGCGCAAATTTTGATTATCGAAGGTTCTCTCTTTGGCTAGATAGTCTTCTATGATATGTTCAAGCTCGCTGATGTGGTCAAACGGGTTAAAAGGCACGGGCGTGTTTGTGCCGCCGCCCTCATCGCCCTCGCCGCTTCCAGTGCCGGCTTCCGGATTAAACCCAAGAGGCCTAACCTCGAGATAATCGGGCGTTATATAAGCTATAGTTTGATTTTCCGCCATATTTACTCCTTAATTACCATGCGGCCTGCACGAGTTTTGCTTTGCCGCGCATTACGCAAATCGCGTCGTTTCCTAGCGGCGGGCGTAGCCATACCGCATACGCATGCCACGCTCCGCCGTAGCCGAAACTATCGCTGATATCGTTTTTGAAAAATCCTTCCTGCGCACCGTCCCAAGCGCTAGCCTCAGCAAATATCACGACGTGATTTTGTTTTACCATGCCGATATTTTTTAGCTCTAGCTTTGCGCCGCTTCTGATGTTTTCAAACACCATATCTACGATACGAAATTTGGCGTCGAAGGCCAGCGGTTTGTTAAAACGATCAAAATACGCGATATCTAGCCCAAACGCGCTACCGATCACGAAAGTTTTGTCATAATAAGCATTCATCCTTTTTTTACTCCTCGTCGGGGTTTGCCCCGGACTTTCGCTCCCGATGCGTCATACCGCCAAGGCCCTGTTTTTCCAGCCGTTGGCGTAAATCTTTAGCCGCGGATTTTTTTCTATCAGCTTGTTGTAATACTCAAACTCGGCGCGATCAAATTGCTTGTCAAATCGCTCCTCGTCAAATTTGTTTATCGCCGCTACGGTTTGATCGCCCACTATACCGTCATTTACCACGCCTACCAGCTGCTGTGCGACACGGACGGCTGGCTTTACGCCGACGTTCACGCCAAAGACAAACATCTCGTTTGCCTTGACTTGACTTGCGACTTCGTCAAGCCGCATCCTATCCCAATACGCCTCTTTGTAAAATGCTCGCACCTGCGCGCGCAAATTCTCGCTAGCATACAAAGCACGGGATATTTTCTCTATGTCGCCGCCAAGAGCCACCGTGCCTAGTATCTCATCCCAGCCAGCCCAGTGCGGGTGTGCGGCTTGATAAATCCCCATAAACGTCCAGCCGCTTTCGGTCGGATTTCTATCTAGCGCGTCCTCGGGCTTAGAAAACTCTAGCCTCATTAAAATTTGAAAAGCCTCGTTAAAATTTGCCATTTATTATCCTTTCGTATCGTCAAAATTTTCGTGTCTAAAACTTCCGCCGTAGTCGTCATACCCTCTACCGTAGCCGCCGTCGCCCATTCCGTCTATCTTCTTGTCTGCGGCTTTGTTTATTTTCCGCCTTGCCCATTCAGCGCCCATAAAGGCGATAATACCGCCAAGAGCCAGCGCCCCCTCAACCTCGTGTATAAGGAGTTTTGAGATAGCAAACGTAGTCCAGCATAAAAACATCGCCGTGATAGTAGCTACGGCAAAAGCCCTTTTCGTGCGGTGTTTTCTGGGCTTGCCGTCATCGTCTAGTAGCCCCAAGACGCCGCCGATCGCGCCCACCACCAATACCCAAAGCAGGTATAGGTATTCTTGAAAATTCATCTTATCGCTGCCCCGAAAATCAAGGCGAGCAGGACCGACAAAGTTATTTCCAGCGCTCTTTTTTTGCTGATTTTAAAGCCCATAATCTTTCTAATCACCATTTCGCTCATTTCGCACCTCTTACGCATTGTTTTAGCAGGTCCTCGCAGGCCTTAAAATACTCTGCAATCTTTTTTTGATTGTCGGGGTCGCTTCTGTCTCGCTCCGGTTTTTGCGGCATCTCGTCGATGCAAGGCACGGCGATATACACGTCTTGATATTTTGTCCGAGTGATCACCTGCGGCTCTTTGCCTGCGCAGCCAAAAAGCAACGCGGCGATACAAAAAATCCAGGTCTTAGCGCGCCAGCTCATCAAATATCCTTTCGCAGCGCTCTAGCTTCTCCTCGCAGTTTTGCGTAGCAAGCGGCTTTATGCTCTCAAATTTGCTTCTTGCTTTTTCTTGCGTCTTTTTTACGTCGGGCTTTTTTACTTCAAGGTCTTTAAATTTTGCATTCTGCAGGTCTATTTTTGCATTGCACTCGCTTAGATTTGCCGCCGAGATTTGTAAGGCCGCCTCTTTTATCGCTAGCTCTTTTTGCGCGGTCTCTAGCCCTGCTTTTGCTTCTTTTACGTCGCCTTTTAGTTTCCAAATTTCAACCCCAAGCCCCAGCATTACGCCCGCAAGAGCTCCGATTACGATTAGCCAAAGTTTGTTCGCAATTAGGAAATTCATCACGCTCCTTTCAGCAAAGTTACCGCAATGACGGCGTGCAAGATAGTAGCTGCGATCAGTATGAATTTCTTTGTTGAGGGCTTCATTGTTTTATCCTTTTAAAAGGGTTTATCGCCCAGACCGTCTGAAGCACCTTTTTATCGTTCTCGTCCATATACTCAGCCTTGTTATCCTGCCGCATGCCGGCAACATCCATAAGTTTCCAGCCAAGGTATATACGGCAGTACCATTTTGATTTGCCGTATCTGATCTCGCGATAGTAGCCGAAACGCTCGCGTCCGTCTTTCATCTTGCAGGTCACCAGGCACTCCGTGTTCTTTTGCCCTTTGTTGTATGTTGCAAATACATCGCCTTGAGTGCGCACCGTATTTGCGTCTATGTCCTCGACTCGCACGCCCAAGTATTTCGCGCTGAATACGCCTATGCGGTTGCGGTATAGCCAGCAAAGGCGCGCAAAGTACGTTCTATTCTTGCCGTTAGGGAAATGCTCGTTTCTCCAGCCGTCATCTCCGTTGATGCCGTAGTCCGGATCATCAAACCACGCCGCCCATCTCGGCAAATTTTCGCTTTTTTCGTCGCAGGCTAGCAATGCGATCGGCACGATGAGAAACTGCAAAATCTCGATAGGGATTTCAACCGCGAAATTACGCGCTACTTGAGAAATCTGTTTAAAACTTAACATAGCTCTACCACTTTCTTATCCGGACCGATGAGCCAAGCGAGCTTCTTAGATTGCTTTCGCTTGCGCTATCTATAGACGAACTAACGCCAAATTGAGACAACCCTGGATTTACGTTTAGAAAATTTCCGGCAGATACGGACTTTAGCTTTTTAAACGTGATTCCGAAAACATTTGGGAAATTGCAAAAAGACCCCGTTCCGGTAATGCTTTCCAAGGACGGCAAGGATAGGTAATCCCCGGTTCTAAGGTTGTTAAAGCTATTTCCTTCTACCCTTTGCAATCCACCCATCTTTATATTCCAAGGATGACATCTGTTAAAACAGTTTTTTACGCTTTTTATTTTCGGTACTATCAGATAATTAAAAAGGCCCATATCGTTAAAGCAATTTTCTCCCAAACTCTCAAGACTAGGCAGCTCTAACTTATCGTGTTCTTGCGTTAGATCTGCAAACCTAAAGCCGTCGTTAAAGTTGTTCGCCCCTATAGACACTATCTGGGAAAAATCTATTTTGTTTTTATGCCATGCGGGGATTTGAGTTCTTATGTTTGTAGTGAAATTTTCGGGTATTCTTTTCCCCCAAACTATCATTCCGTCGGGTTCCACCCTTGCTACGTCCGGATAAGACTCTTTAGTCTTGCCCCCGAGAAAAAATGCGCCTTTTAACATTATGCGGCCTTTTTAATAAATTGGACGATGATTTTATTGTCAAACGGGTTGATAAAATAAGACAAAAAGACGTAGCCTTTGCCGTAAGTAGCATCGTCGGGATTAATTATTTGAAAATCGCTCGAGAGACTCGTGACCCCATTGCCGTGGATATATATTAATCCGCTTTTTCCTCTATTCTGCTCTGCCGTAATATTGGTAGCCGTAAGCTGTCCCGAGATATTTTGGCCGACGAAATTTACGCCCTGCGTAAAATCTATAGTATTGCCTGAAAGATTTTGCGCTTTGACGTATTTATTTAGCGAGGACTGCGTTACCGCTGCGGCAGCAACCGTGGATATTTTCCCGTCCACTGCTGATGCGAGTCCGCCAAGCGCGGAGTTTAATGCATTTGCGTCTATCTTGTCGTTCACGGCCTCGGCCAAATTTCTCTTGGTTGCTAAATCTACGATTTTTTGGGCGATTAACTCGTTTACTTTGGCTTCGTCCACCCCGCCGCTTGGAGCCTCGTCTTTCTTGATGAACGTATCCTCTATCTTTCGGCTCGAATACGTCTTGTCTACCGCCGCAGCTGCGTCGTCGATAGGCGTTTTTTGTTTTAGCTCTTCTACTGCACTCGCGAGCTCGCTCACGGCCTCGTTTATTAGTTGTTTTGCCTTTTCCTCGCTTACGCCGGCGCCGCCGTTTTCTTTGATTTTAGCGAGGATCTCTTCAGCCTTGGCCAAAGACTGCTTTAGCGGCTCCAGCCTTTGGGCTACGGCGTTAAATTCGGCTATCTTTGCGTCCATCTCCCCGCTTTTGTCGTCAAAGCTATTTTTAGCCAGCTTTATCTCCACCGAGATTGTTTCCAAGCGGCTCAAATTTAGCTCTTTGATCTTTTCGCTAAGAGCCAAAATTTCCTTACAAATTTGCGTAAATTCTCTGTCTTGCATGTTCTCTCCTACGGTCTTATTCTTGCTCTCATCACTCTATCTAGGTCTCTTAGATCGGCCCTGTCTTGATATTTGCCGTTTTGAAAATCCATAAATTTGTATATGAACTTTCTACAACTTAGGCCTTTACATTTCACGCGGTCGGCCATATAAAAGTCTAAATTATTTAAAAACTCCTCATCCCAAAGAAAATACGTCCCGACTTCGGAACCTATCTCGTACGGCTTGGCGTATCCTTTGGTTCCAAGCGCGCTTTCCAGGTCGCAACTTAGGTCGTCAAAGTTGCTTGTTTCGTATTCGCAAAGAGATTCGAGATACAACTTGTTAAATTTAAAACGATCCTTGTCGTCCCCGGCTCTTGCCGCGGCGATACCGTAGCCTAGAGCCGCCAGCAGGCTCTCGTCTTCGTAGTCCATCTCGTCCGTCCCCGCGCGAGGAGGACGAAATTTAGCTACGAAGTATTTTTGTGAGAGATAGTAGTCTACGACTATGTTTCTATCGTCCGTTTCTATTTTTTCCAGGACGGTTACGGCGCGGTGTATTTTTGCGGCCGTCCGGGCCATTAGTAGACGAAATTCGTCATCGCCGCATATTTTTACGCCGCGGCGAGTATTGATTTCGTATGTATTTTTGAACTCCGAAAAAGTCATCTTTGCTCCTCAGCCAAGCGAAGGCCGCCGGCCCCCGCTTAAACTTTTAGATTTTTAAGCCAAGCAAACGCTACCGACGTGCACACGCGAAGGGTAAATTCGCTCAGCACTTCCTTTTCGACCGCGTCGTTACTGGTCGGCAGCTCATTGACTTCCATAGGACGCCAATTCACTTTGAATATATCGTCGCTTCTAAAGGCAATGATTTCGTTTTGATCGAGGAACGGATTTAGTAGCACTTTCACGTGTCCGTATGTGTTTCTTACCGCTAGCACTTCGCTCTCTAGGTACTTCTCGGTCATATTTGCCTGCTTGATCTTGTCTAGGATGTCTAGCAGCCTATCGTTTTGCTTATCGTTTACCATCATAAACTCATACGGTCTGCCCTTACTCCAGCCGATCTTAAACAGATTTCTTATCATCTGCATCGTTAGATCGGTATTCGTCGCATCGATCGTATTGACGGTGGTAGAAAAGCTCTTTAGTCCGCCGCATTTGCCTATCACGGGCGTTCCCGTATTTACCCTCTGCACCGCCGTTTGGCCGGAGAGTAAGATCTTTTCGATAGACTTTTTATGCTCTACCGAACTAAATTCGCCCTGCTTTGTTAGGCTACCCTTACCTTGCGTGTCAGTCGTAGGTTTTTGCGAGCCGGAAACGCCGTAGGTGTTTTTAACTATCTGGAAGTGATTTATGAGCTCGCCGCCCGTATAATACTTCGCAGGCGCTTTCGGCCCGCCCTCTGCGTGGGCGTTATTTAGATCGCCGTCCGGCAACTCGTCGTAGCTCCACTTGTGCCCCATGGCGGCCCTTGATGACCTGTCTATTGGGGCGCCAAGCGAAATCGCGCTATAAAAAGGAGTCGTCTCCCACCCTATTTGCTTTATTGATTTTTCTAAAAGAGCGCCTGAGCTTCCAAACGCCTCTTCCGTCGTCATTAATCCAGTTTTAACCGGCATTTTTTACTCCTTAAAAGAATCTTGAATAAAAGGCCTGCTTCTCGCTATCGCTAGCCTCGCCTTTGTTTATCTTGTCGATGAGCTCTTTTACGCTCACGCCGCCGCCCGTTCCTCGCGCTATGTCGAATTCATCCTCCGTCTGCTCCTGCGCCTTGCCGTGGAAAAATTTTAGATAGACGTTTTCAAGCCCGACCGGCGTTAGCAGCGCGTCGCCCGCGCCGGGATTTTTCTCGTCGATTTCCAAAATCTTATCCGTGATTTTTTGCATATCAAAATCGGGATAACTCTTCCTAAAATCCGTCTCCATCTGCGAAAGTTGCGCGGCTTGGCGC
>CAUSIL010000095.1:0-7420 GCA_963531395.1 uncultured Campylobacter sp. | reverse complement strand
CCACGATCACGGTGTCTTTAGCTATAAAATCGCCGTAAAGCGCGCTAAATTCGCACGCTTCGGTCGTGCAGCCCGAGGTGTTGTCTTTTGGATAAAAGTATAGCACGACGTTTTTGCCGACGAAGTCTTTTAGGCTCACGCTTACGCCGTCGCTATTTTCTAGGCTAAACTGGGGCGCCGTATCGCCCGCTGCCAGAGTGATTTTTCGCTCCAAATCCTCTTTAGAAAATTCGCTCATTTTTTCTCCTTATTTTGTCTGATCTCTTCTAGGCTTAGGCCGCTTTTACCGATGCTATCCATACTCAGAGTCTCGATCATCACTAGCACCGCGGCGGGGTCTTTGCCTAGCACGCGCGCTAGTGTGTCCGTGACCTCGGCGATGATTTGCTTTTTTTGCTCTTTTGTGGGCTCTGGGGCGGCTAATTTGATATTTACGAAAGGCATTTTTTCTCCTTGGTTTAAATTTGGGCTAATTATATCAAATTTAGCCCTTTTAGCCTCGGTCTGGCGGGTTAAATTAAAACGAATCGATAAATTTAACCCGTCGCCTGCGAAGTTTTGCCCGCTTAATCTCAAATTTACCCGCGGTTTTATACAATCTTTAAAATTTATGAAATACAAAGGCACGATATGAAACAAACTGCGACGATACATGAAAAAAGGCTAAAACGCGCCATAAATCAGTATAAAAGCTAGACGAAGGATAACACTCATTACGAAAAAGCAGTTTCAAATTTCTATTTTATGAGCGGGTATACCTACGAGACGTTTCAAAAAGCGCTAAGGTCGGGCAAGCCAAATGCCGGCTGGACGGCTATCATGCAGGTGTCTAACCGCGAAGTGGACTTGAGTTATTACGGTTGCTTAAGACTGCTAGCGGGCGATAGCGAGGGCTGGGACTATATAGACCTCGCGCTTGAGGGCTCTTGGATGAACTTTAAGCTCTCTCATTTTGGCGACATCGAGGCGGGAACGGCTTTTATGCTTGCTTATTTTTATCTGATAGGATATAAAAAGCGCGCCGATTATTTAGGCGAGTTTTTCTACTACTTCGAGCGAGACGAAAAGGCTAAAGAGCAGCTAGAGCATACCGATATTCCGCGATTTATCGTGCAGCTGTGGGCAAAGAGTAAAAATTTGCCGACCGAGCGTTTGGGCGAGTTTTTGGAGTTTGAGCGAAAAAATAGCGGCTACGGCGAGCTAGCTAGGCTTTTATACGAGCCTGATTGCCCGGATATAGAGCGGGCTATAGAGCTAGCCTTGGACTTTCACATCGAGCAGTCGGCTAAAGAAAGCGGCTGGATGTGTACTAGCCTTGCTTTTTATCTTTTTCCGGTAGAGATTTTAATTTTTTAAAGCTACGCGAAGAAAGAGGCCTAACGACTCGCGTGCCTAGCGAACACATCTTGTGGCGCGAATACGAAAAGATAAAGCCGACTCTAGGCGGCGCCGCCAAAACGCCGCAGCGAGACGAGGCTTTTATGCTAGCGTTTAACAAGGTCGTATCGCAGGGATTTTTTAAAGCGGAGGACTTGGACTTTTTATAGTCCGGCTTATAAATTTAGACGGCTAAATTTAAACCGCTAAAACAAATTCGTAAAGTAAAGGAAGATAAATAGATAAGGCAAGCTTTTTGCAGGGTTTGACGGCGTTTTTACGCGAAAACTACCGCTGTAAGGATGCTAAAATTTTAAAAGACCGCATTAAATTTAAAAAAGACGGATTTGTTTACGGCGAGCTTTATTTTTCCTATACGGCAAATCAAAACGGATACTACGTAGGCTATAAAGCCTTTAATCAAGAAATTTACGAATTTTACGATCGGTATAAACCGCCTTACCGCGAGGAGATACCCTCGTGGGACGCGCAAAAGCTAGCGATGTTTGCGGGTTCTGCGGAGTCGTCGCATTACTATGAACCGCCGCTTATTTGCCAAAACGCGCGAAACGGCGTTATCCCTTTGCCTCAAGACGAAAAAGAGGCGACGCGGACGTATGAGAATATATTGGAGCGTTTAAGCGCGGATTATTTTCCTGCTATTTTTGACGTAGCGCAGATGAGCGAGCGGGCTTTGCATTATCTAGCGATTATGCCGCATAATTTTAGATACAAGGCGCTAACGGCTCTATATATCGCGCAAAAGCACGGACTACCGCCTAGCAACGTTTATTTGCAAGAGATAGCGGCTTTTGACGAGCGCGTTAGAAGAAACGAAAACGGCTTGTTTTTCCCTTCAAATTTAATCTTTGGCGATGACGAATTCGACCGAGATATAAAACGCGAAATTTACGGCTAAAATTGCGTATTTAAAGACCTCGGCTTTGCGCGAGGAGAGGCTAAATTTACCCTGCTTTGCCCAGATTGCGATTTGCGGCGTCAAAAATAAACGGCCGGCTTTAAAATAACGGAGATTATATGAAGATTATGAAATTTAAAAATAGCTACCGACAATCTTGGATAGCGACTATGCCGGAGGGGCTTAGCGCGGCAAATATGTTAAATTTGATAAAATCGCAGCGGATAGAGGATGATTTCGTTTATGATTTATATGTATCCGCGCCGATTAGTAAGGTTAGAAATTTACATTTTATCCATAATAATATGCTAGGAGACGTTGCGGTAGTTAGCCCCGCGCTTCGCGAAATTTTTATAAAATACGCGCAAATCCAACCCGTGCGCTTAAGGCTACACTGCAAAGACGGGACGATAGAGGACTACCGCATAATAAACGCCCTGCAAACATCTGACGTTATAAACGAAGAGCGCAGCCAAAAGATATATTTGAGCGATGGCGACGAATATTTTATCGGCGATATATGCCTAAATTCGCGCATCCCCGAGGATTTCGTCTTAGGGCGAGATACGCGGCACCAAACAAAGCTGTTTTATTCAGAGCGTTTTGCTAAGCTGATAAAGGATGCAAATTTAGACGAGCACGTCGTTTTTGAGGATTTGCCCTCGGTCGATAATTAGCTTAGGCGCTAAAATTTAAGAACGAATAGTAAAATTTAAAAAGCAAATTTAGCCCGAAAATGCGCAAATTTAACGTAAGCGCTACCAAGACAAAGGAAAGATATGAAAGAAAATTTAACCGATAAAACCGAGCTTTTAGAGCCCGCTAAAATCACGGAGCTTATCTTGAGCGAAAATTTAACCGCTCTAAAGGCTCTTCTTGCCAAAGGCTGGGACGTAAACGAAAAGCTGCCCGCGCAGGACGGCTTGCAAACGCCTTTGCAAATCGCGTTTTATAACGATAAAAAAGACGCGCTTTATTTTCTTTTGGATGAGGGCGCAAAGATAACTAGCGAGCTTTTTATCGAAGCTTGCGAATACGGCGACGATCCGTCTTTGATTAAGCGGCTTATAAAGTGCGGCGCGGACGTAAACGCTAGCACTCATATCAGCTCGCTAAAAGCTGCCATATACGGTAAAAACGAAGAAATAGCCCTTTTACTTATAGAAAACGGCTTTAGGCTCGTTCCAGACGGCACGACGCTTAGAGAAGCGGCCATGGAAGGGCTTGGCAAGCTGATAGAGCGGCTCATTCAGTGTGGTTTTGACGTGAACTACTGCGAGCCAGATACCGTGTATCCGTATAACGCATCCGCGCTCCAAGCGGCCGCCTCGTATGCGGATCTTGCGTTAGTAAAGCGCCTTATAGAACTTGGCGCAGACCTTAGCTACGAGGATAAATACGGCGAGCGCGCCTATCACTACGCACTGCGAAACGAGCGCAAAGAAGTAGCCCTGTATATAAAATCCGTAGAGCCGCCCGCTTGGCACGACGATGAGGAGCGTCTAAAGAAGCTAAAGTCCTACAAACTGCCAAAGGGGCTTGTCTCTTTGCTATGCTCAAACGACAGGCGCGTGTTGCTGCCGGGGTGCGAATATACGGGCTTTATAGAGTTTGCCTCGCTTGGCGACGTAAGGGAGGTAAAGTGGAAAAATAAAAAATTTCTAGACCTTCTTATAGATGCGGATAGATACGGAGCGGACGGGTTTTTGGTATGGCATCCTAGCAGTAAAATGCTAGCTAGCGCAGACTACGAACACGGCGTTTTTACGCCCCTTTGCAGCTTTGAGGAGTTTATGGCGAACCCGTCTGCTGCGATAAATAAAATTTTTAAATAACAAAGGAGATAAGATGAACGACGTTTTTGAACGATTGGCGGCTTTAGCCCAGACTAAAAAACAGCAAACCGCTGTTGCTAAATTTATCGAAAAGGGATTTAAATTTACCCGCCAGCCTGATGCACAGAAGTTTACTTTCCTCGTATATGATTTTTTCGTAGCGGGCAATATGCCTGCCGTGCAGCTTTGTATAGATTATCTCGTAGCGCAGGGGTACCCAACTGCCAAAAACGAAAAAAAGTTTCTTAACTGGGTTTTTATGGAGCCTGTTTACTATCTAAAGTACTTTATCAGTGATGCCTCGACGCAAAAGAAGTTACACCACGACCTCCTTAATCTCTGGTATGAATCCACTAAAAGACAGATATTAGAACATGATAAGGGCAAACACGATGAGGCTTATATAGATGCGTGGGTTGAAGCAAACGTTAATAAGACGCTTTCTACCATTCGCTTGGGAGAGACGATCGCTTCTTGTAAAGAAGACGTCGCAAAACACTCAAGAACTCTTAATGACGAATATGAACTAAATATAAGTTTGCTTGACGAGTATTGCCGTGCATTGCTCTATACGGCTGAGACTACGCAGGGCCAACAAGAGCTTGTGTCCCAGACTCAAAACCATATCGCCTTGCTTAAGGATTTGTATAAAAAAGTCAATAAGATAAAGTAAAATTTAACCAGCCGTCCGTAAAAATTTAGTAAAATACCAAAAAATGCCGAAAGGATAGTAATGAATATAGAAATTTTAGCGCCGTATTGCACCACCGCAAAACAGCAAAAACTCCTTGAAAAGCTCCGCAAAAAGCTTTCGCTCAAAAGTAGTAAAGACTTACAAACCGTTGTCGAACTCATAGAGCGCCTGTTTGTAAGCAAACAATATGAGGGCTTATTAGCTTTCCTGCCTGAAATACTTGCAGTGCCTTTTGCCAGAAATTTTGACTTATGGTATCCCATAGAACACTCTTTAGCACTCATCGCCGAAGTACCTACCATCACCCCAGAACAACGCAAAGCGTGTTTTTTGCATTTTAAAAGCGTTACTGATTACAAAGGCTTACCTGATTTCCAAGATATGTATGATAACTATTTCCAAGATTATTTGGCGCTCTGTTTTGTTAATGATGCTTTGGAATATCTTCAGAAGAGTATAGCAGAGAAAGAAACTTCTTATGAATTTTCATATCGTATATACTTAATCACAGCTGCTTCACTTGTAAAACTTATCAATGAAGAAGTAGATTACAAAACACTTGAATTTCCCAAGGAGGATCGCCAACCTACTTATAACAGCAGGGAGGAGCTGCAAAACTATATGAACGCCCTTATAGCCGAACAACTCGCCGCCTTGCAGGATGATAAATTTAAAAAATATTACTGATGAATATAGAAATTTTAGCGCCTTATTGCGCAACCCCTAAGCAAAAAAGCTACTTTGAGAAGCTAGAAAAAAAGCTTCCTCTAAAGAAAGAAAAGGATCTTTATAAGCTTTACGAGCTAACGGCTATTTTGTATGCGAGCGGGCGATACGATGGGCTGTCGGCATTTTTACCGGAGCTACTAGCGTTTCCTTTTACGGGGGATTTTGACCTCTGGTATCCGGTGGAAAAGGCTGTATGCCTGATAGCTCAAATCCCTCAACTACCTGAGTCAAAGAAAGAAGAGTGCTTTTGGTTCGTAAAATCGCCCGATGAATCTAAAACCGCTAGAGAGACCGTAAGAAACGCTTTTTGTACGATTTCTTGCGTATCCAGCGCCTCCTTGAGGCGATGGGAGGAGAGCTTAAATAAGGAGCAGACGCAAGCGCTTGATTTATATTTTCGTAGGTATTTGAGCCTATTTTTCTTGGAGAATAACCTAAAAGACCTAAGAGAGGCTTTAGACCACGGTAAAAACTGCTTATGGCAATTCTGGGCGAGGTTTGACTTGCTTACGAGCGCTTCTAAGGCTAAATTTATAGACAAGCAAGCGCCTTGCGATACGTCTATCTTTCCCGAGTGGTTGCCAAGGCTAGGGTGCGAAGGCAAGGCGTTGCAAGCGCGTATGGACTCTCTTATCGCAGAGCAAATAACCGCCTTGCAGGATAAGAAATTTAAAAAATATTATTAAAGGAAAAATATGAACGAATTTAACTTTGAGCTTTTTAAGAAGCGTTTAAATATATTTTTAGAAAAGATAGAAGACTTTGGCGGCGAGACTGACCCTCTCACGATAGAAAAGCCCGCTACAGAGGACGAAATCAAAGCCGTAGAGGCAAAATTAGGCTATACGCTGCCTGCGCATTTGCGTGAAGTACTCTTGGAAAACACCGCTCATTTGGAGTTTTATTGGAGTATCTATACGGATGAAGACGAGGACGAGGAGGATTTGCTGCCTGATGAATTAGCCGAAATCTCCTCTGGAGAGCTGCTTTTTGGACTGGATTTGCTTTTAGGCTATGAAGAAAGTCGCAAGGGCTGGGCGGAGGACGTATACTCTGATTGCGGTAATGCATACGACCGCGTTTGGCATAACAAAACGGCTTTTCATCAAGTAGGCAACGGCGATTATATCGCTATAGAGTTAGAACCGGAGAACTATGGCAAGGTCGTGTATCTCAGCCACGACGGTGGCGAAAATCATGGGCTTTATATAGCGAATAATTTTAAGGAATTTTTGATGAACTACGCCGCCGTGGGTTGTACGGGAGGCGAGGACTGGCAGTGGGAGCCTTTTTATACCAAAGGCAAAGGCATAGACCCAGCCTGCAAAAACGCTCGCAACTGGTATAAAATTTTAAACATAGATCCGGCTAGTTTGCGCTAAAGCGGTTTTGCGCTATTAAATCCACTAAGACCGAAAAATAACGCGATATTTTAACCAAGCGGGAGATTTTAAAACTAATGACTATTTACGACTTTGACGAACTTGACACCCTTACTGATCGCCTTATAGGTGAGGAAATACAAGCGTATGACCTGCCTTATTATATAGAACCACTGCTTGAAGGTGCTACTCTTATAGACTTGCTCAAAGCTTATCTAAGTGATGCTATTACCCATAAAAATGCCAGCCGTATAGAGTGTGCTATCATTCTTGCGGGAGGACTGGGCGAGGATAAAAAGCTGTTGTCCCAGTACGAAAACTTGCTTTTGGAAACTTGGCATCACAGTCACGAAGATCTTGTGGATATAATTGAATCCTATGGTAATGCCTCGAACGTTGCTACTTTACAGAAGGCTTTCAACCTCTCCCTGCCTTATATGGAGTATAACCATCATTATTCTTTTCACCGCAAGCTGCTCTATGC
>CAUSIL010000094.1:0-7440 GCA_963531395.1 uncultured Campylobacter sp. | reverse complement strand
GGCTTTCATAGTTAGCATATAATCAGCCGGCTTTAAGCTAAGCCCGCCGCTATCGTAGGTTAGCCCTTTGCCGACGAAGATTATGCGCTTTTTCGCGCCTTTTGGCTTATAGATAAGATGGATGAGGCGAGGCGGATGGACGCTGGCTTTGTTTACGGCTAAAAATGCGTTCATCTTTTCTTTTTCGAGGAATTTTTCGTCGTAAATTTTGCAGCTTAAATTTGGATAATTTTTAGCTAGATTTTGAGCCTCTTCCGCCATTTTTTGCGGGGTGTAAATTTCAGGTATTTCGTTTACGACGTCTTTGGTGAAATTTGTCGCTGAAGCGATTATCTCTCCGTGGGCAAAGCCGTCCTTCGCGTCGTTTTCGCGCACGATCTCGCCGCTAAATTCCTCGCTGCTAAAAATAATATCTTTAAGCGCGTATTTTTCTTTTTTTTCTTTGTATTTGTTAAATTCGTAAGCGCCTAGTAAAAAGCCCTCGGTTAGAGCCTGAAAGCTCATTTTTTGGCAGCCTGCGACGTATGAGGCTAGTTTTAGGCTTTTTACGTTTAGCGATTTTACGGCGTTATAGGCTTTTGCCGCGGCTATGCGAAGCTCGTCGTAGCCAAGCTTATTTAGCGGGACGTAAACCCTGCCGCTTTCTAGCAAAAGCAAGACGCTCTCGCCCTTGTAGTTGGCAAATTTAAACGCCTTTTCGTCTTTTATAAATTTATGTTTTAGGTTTTTATCTACGACGAAAATCAGCTCCAAATCGGCCTTGATTTCGTCTAAATTTTTATTTACTATTTGAAATTGCACCTCTGTGTTTCCTTTCGTTTAAAATTTTATTTTCTATGCGCTTAAAGCCGTAGAGTAAAGCACCCAAAAATAGCGCTACTACCGGTACGGCGACGTACCAGTGCTCTTTTGCTTTGTGCAGGATATCGAGTATGTGCTCGCCCAAAACCCACGCGGGGATTATCGTGATCGCAGCCCAGCACCACGCGCTTATTAGGTTGATGAGCGCGTATTTTTTCGCGCTGTATCCGGTTAAGCCTATGGTCATCGGTATGATGACGCGAAAGCCGTACATATAGCGCTGGATAAAGATGATCGGCCAGCCGTATTTTTTCAGCATTATGTGCGCGATGGCGAATTTTCGGCGCTGGGTATGAAGCTTTTTGGCGATATATTTTTTATTATAACGGCCTAGATAAAAGTAAATTTGATCGCCGACAAAGCCGCCCAGGCCTGCTACGAAGATAGCCGGCGCGATATGCATATGCGTTTGATGAGAGAGGATGCCTGCCATTATGAGCGCCATTTCGCCTTCCATTATGCACCAGACGAAAAGTATGACGTAGCCGTACTCGATGAGTAGTTTCGTAAAAAATTCTTCCATCATAGCTCCAAAATGCTGTAAATTTTAGTTAGCGGGCGTAAATTTGCGCTACCGCCCAGATCCTTTAAATCGATCAAAAAGCAGGCCTCTATGCAAACGGCGTTTGTTTGGTTGATTAGCTCTACGCTAGCCTTGGCCGTACCTCCCGTAGCGATTAGATCGTCGATTAAAAGCACCTTTGCACCTGCTTTTTCGCCAAATGCATCAACGTGAATTTGCACTTCGTCCACGCCGTACTCTAGGCTGTATTTTTGCGAAATCGTGATATATGGCAGTTTTTTAGGCTTTCTAATCGGCACGAAAGGTAGCCGCAGCCTAGCCGCCAAAGCCGCTGCGAATATAAATCCGCGCGACTCGATACCAGCGATGAAATCGATATCGACACCCTCGTATCTGGCAACTAGATGATCCATTAAAAAATTAAACGCCTCTTTGTTGTTTAGCAGCGTCGTGATGTCGCGAAATACTATGCCCGGTTTTGGAAAATCGTTTATGCAGCGGATAGAATTTAATAAAAATTCCTTCCCCGCTTTGTCTAGTTCTTTCATTTTTTGCCCTTAAATTTGATTTATAGTAGCGCTTCGATTTTGCCCTCTAGCTCGCGGATGCGCTGGCGGAGTTTGTCGTTTTCCAGGCGGTACTGCGAGTTTCTGGTGCGAAGGGCGTTGGCGTCGTTTTTGACCTTGTTTAGTTCGTCGGTGAGTATGTCGATGTTGCCAAGGCCGCGCTGGAGCTGGATTTGTAGCTTGCGGATGACGACTTCGGTATCTTGGAGATTATTTTTCATAAAATCGCGCGTCGTGCGCTCTTTTTTAAGCAAGGTTTTAAAGTAAAACACCATAACGGTAAGATAGATACAAATGCAGATCAAAACGGTAAGTACGAGCCAATCGGTCATTTCTCGCCTCCTAACTTTTTCACGCGTCTTTCGTGCCTACCGCCGGCAAATTCGGTAGCGAAAAAGACCTTTATCATATCTACCGCGACCGCGTCGCCGATCGTTCTAGCGCCCATAGCTAGCACGTTTGCGTCGTTGTGCTCGCGCGCTAGTTTTGCCGTGGTGACGTCGTGACAAAGCGCGCAGCGAACGTGCGCATGGCGGTTAGCCGCGATACTGATGCCGATACCCGTGCCGCAGATTAGCACGCCGTATTCGTTTTCGCGCTGCAAATTTTGCGCCATAAGCTCGGCAAAATCGGGATAATCTACGCTATCTTTGCTATGCGTTCCTAGGTCGCATACGCTAAAACCTTCGCTTTTTAAAAGCTCGCAAATTTGCGCCTTAAAATCAAAGCCCGCGTGGTCGCTCGCGATAAAAATTTTGTCTATTTTCATGAAATTTCCATAAGCTAAAAATGCTTAATTATAGCAAAAAAGCATTAAAGTAAAATTTCGCCACGAGCCTTTAGGAGCGAAATTTAGGCTAAATTTTAAAATTCGCCGCTTATAAAAACATCCTCATAATCGTGACGGCGTATCGTATCGGCTCGAAAAAATAATCTTTTAGCGGCGAGATCACGATGATAACTAGCGCGATAAAGCCGTATCTTTGCATGCTATTTAGCCGGTTTGCTGCGCCGTGAAGTCCGAAAATGCGTAAAAGATACTCAAGCGCTTTCGAGCCGTCAAGAGGTGGGATAGGATAGAGGTTAAAGAGGGCTAGGACTAAATTTACGGCTGCGAGCATGAAAACAAACTGCGCTACCGAACTATCAAAAAAGCCATCAAAACCGATCAATTTAAACGCGCAAAACGCTAGCGCAAAAAGAGCTAGGTTGTATGCGATGCCAGCAAGCGCGACGATGATAGCTGCTTTGTAGCCGCCGTTATAGAGCACCGTGCGTAAATTTATAGGTACCGGTTTAGCCCAGCCAAACGTCACTCCGGTGCTAAGATACATGAGTGCGGGCACGACGATAGTGCCTAGCGGATCGACGTGTTTTATAGGATTTATGCTGAGCCGCCCCAAATTTTTGGCAGTCAAGTCGCCGTATTTAAACGCTGCATATCCATGCGCGATCTCGTGCCCGACGACGGAGATAACGAGCACGGCGACCAGGATCGCTACCTGAGCGAAGTCGATGTTGTCAAGGTTCATTCGATCTTATTTCCGTCGTTTTTAGCTTCGGTTCTGGCGGCTTCTAGCAGCTCGGGCGAGTTTTGTATAAAATCCACGCTCTTGCCGACTCTGTTCCATCTGATTTTGTATTCGTCATCCCAGCTAAAATATACAAACCAAGGCTTGCCGACGATGTTTTTGTATGCCACGGGACCCCAAAATCGGCTGTCGTTTGAGTGGTCGCGGTTATCGCCGATCATGAAAAACTCGCCTTCGGGAACATGAAAATAAAATGCGTTAAACGGATAGTTGCCTACACTTGGTAGCTCGTTTACGATAACGGGTTGCATGGCGAATTTGCTCGCGTTTAGGTAGTTTACGGCTAGTTCAAATAAATTTACCTTCTCGTCGTAGTGGATGCCGCCGAATTTATAGGGCTCTTTGACGAAAAGTTTGCCGCCGAGTTTAACGATATCTTTTTCGTCGAAATTTGCCTTTATAAACTCCTCGCCCTCGTGCGGGTGCAAAAATAGCGCTTTTTCCGTAAATATCACTTCATCGCCGCCGACTGCGAAATTTCGCTTGACGTAGTGGATCTTTTCATCGTGCGGATAGCGAAAAACCACAATATCGCCGCGCTCGGGCTTTGCTCCCTCGATGAGATGACCGTTACCGTTAAAATCGGGCAAAATCTTGACCTCGATCCACGGAATGCGCGGAGTCGAGATGCCGTAGCTAAATTTTTTAACGAAAAGATGATCGCCGACTAAAAGCGTGTCCTTCATTGAACCAGACGGTATCACGAAAGCCTGCGCGACAAAGAAAATCACGAGCAAAACGATGACGACCGTGCCCGTCCAGCTGTTTGAAAAATCTAAAAATTTATTAAACGCTTTTTTCAAAATTTACGCCTTTTTCGCGCGGTTTTTGGCCGATTTTATGGTGTTTGACAGTAGCATCGCGATGGTCATCGGCCCTACGCCTCCCGGAACTGGCGTTATAAACGAGCATTTAGGCGCTACTTCGTCAAATTTGACGTCGCCTTTTAGCTTGCCGTCGTCCATGCGGTTTATGCCTACGTCGATCACGACTGCGCCGTCTTTTACCATATCCGCCGTTACGAAATCCGCCCTGCCGATAGCGGCTACTAAGATGTCGGCGCCCGCGCAAATTTCTTTTAAATTTCGCGTTTTGCTATGCGTCACGGTTACGGTCGCGTTGGCGTTTAGCAGTAGATTTGCCATCGGTTTGCCCACGATGTTGCTGCGTCCGATCACGACGGCGTTTGCGCCTTCTAAATTTATATCGTAGGCTTTAAAAATTTCCATTATGCCTAGCGGTGTGCACGGTACGAATCCGTCAAGTCCGCTAGCTAGCTTGCCGACGTTTATCGCGGCAAAGCCGTCCACGTCTTTTGCGGGGCTAATGGTTTCTAAAATTTTATTCGTATCTATATGCTTTGGTAGTGGCAGCTGAACCAGGATGCCGTCGATGCCGTCGTCTAAATTTAACACGTCTATTAGCGCGATTAGCTCGCTTTGCGTCGTAGACTCTGGCAAGCGGTGCATTACACTTTTTATCTCGCATGCTATGCAGGCTTTTTCTTTTGCCGCGACGTAGGTTTGGCTGGCTTTATCCTCGCCGACCAGTATTACCGCAAGCGCCGGCTCTATGCCTTGATTTTTCAAATTTAACGCTTCGTTTTTTACTCTTTCTTTTACCTGCGCGCTTACGTTTTTGCCGTCTAATATCGTCATTTTCGTCCTTTATTACTTTTTAATCGCAAAGATTGTATGATAGCTAATTTTAGATTAAATTTACGAAAAAGCGAAAGAATTTATGAAAATTTGGCTGATTTTGGGGCTACTTTGCTGCGCGGCATTTGCGAGCGATTTTATCACGAAAAACGAATACGCTAAGATGCTCTATCAAAACCCGCGCGGCATCGGCTGCGACAAGTGTCACGGCAGCGGCGGCGAGGGCAGCGTGATCGCAAAATACAAAGAAGAAAACAAAAAAACCAAAGTAAAAGAGGAAAAGGAACTGGTAGCTCCTAGGATAAATAATCTTGATTTAGAGACGTTTAAAAAAGGCGTACTTGGCGCAAGGAGCATGATGCCTAGCTACTTTTTAACCGACGAAGAGATAAATTTGCTTTACGAATACGTGATAAATTTCAACAAGGATAAAAAATGACGAACAAAGAAGCTTTTGAGCTAGCCAAAATTTATATCCCGGGCGGCGTGGATTCGCCCGTTCGCGCGTTTGGCAGCGTCGGCGGCGAGCCTTTTGTAGTAGATCGCGGCGAGGGCGCGTATCTAGTCGATATCGAGGGCAACCGCTATCTGGACTTCATCCAGAGCTGGGGGCCGCTCATCTTTGGGCACTGCGACCCGGATATCGAGAACGCGGTGATAGCGACGGCTAAAAAAGGACTAAGCTTCGGCGCTCCGTCAAATTTGGAAACAAGGCTAGCTAAACTAATCTGCGACGAGTTTCAAAACGTAGAAAAGGTACGTTTCGTAAGCTCCGGCACCGAAGCTACGATGAGCGCGATACGCGTAGCACGCGGCTTTAGCGGCAAGGACGGACTGATAAAATTTGAAGGCTGCTATCACGGGCACAGCGACGCGCTTTTGGTAAAAGCGGGCAGCGGCGCTACGACGTACGGCAACGCTTCAAGCGGCGGCGTGCCTGCCGATGTGGTAAAAAACACCTATCTAGCGCGCTACAACGACTTAGAAAGCGTGCGAGCGATATTTGAGGCAAATAGGGGCAAAATCGGCGCTCTCATCATCGAGCCTATCGCGGGAAATATGGGGCTGGTGCCTGCTAGCAACGAGTTTTTAAGCGGACTTAGGCGACTTTGTGACGAAAACGGAGCGGTGTTAATTTTTGACGAGGTCATGAGCGGATTTCGCGCGAGCAGGCGCGGATCGTTCGAATTTAACGGTATAAAGGCCGATCTAGTAACGTTTGGCAAGGTTATCGGCGGAGGCTGCCCGGCGGCGGCGTTTGGCGGACGAGCCGCTATCATGGACTGCCTAAGTCCGCTAGGCGCAGTGTATCAAGCAGGCACGCTAAGCGGCAATCCCGTAGCTATGGCCGCAGGCATCGCGAGCCTAAGTAAAATTTTTGCCTACGACGGCTTATACGCCGAGCTAAGCAAAAAGGCTAATTTGCTAATGAGAGGCTTTGCCGAGGCTGCTAAAAAGCACGGCATCGCGCTACAAACGACGGTGCGAGGCTCGATGTTCGGGTTTTTCTTTAATCAAAACGAGGTCAAAAACTACGACGACGCGCTAAAAAGCGACGTAAATTTGTACGCTAAATTTCACGCAAATATGCTAAAACGCGGCGTTTATCTAGCGCCTAGCCAGTTTGAGACGGGCTTTGTTTGCAAGGCGATGAGCGACGAGGATATAGTTTTTGCCGTTAGGGCCGCCGACGAGAGCTTTGACGAGATCACAGACGAGATGCACGACGAGCACGAGAGGATGCAAGGCGTAAAAGCCAGGATCGCCGAGCTGGAGGAGCGGCTAAAAGAGGCAAAACTAGAGCGAGAAAAGATAAAAGAGCAGATAAAAAATAGTTGGGGATTTGTCTGATGGCTAGGATAAATTTAGGCGAGGTCGTAAAAGGCGCCGAGCAGCTAAGCCTTGGCATCTCTATCGTCGTAGCGATTCTTATCGGCTCGGGCGCGGGATACTGGATCATGAAGGAAACGGGCTGGACGTGGACGCTGTTTGCGGGCGTAGCCGTGGGTATCGCAGCAGCCGCGCTAAACGTCAAAAAGGCCTACGACGCGCAGATAAAAAGCCTTGAGCAGCTAAAAGACGAGAGTAAATTTAAACCCACTAAAGACGACGACGAGGACGATGAGTGAATTTTAAGCTCATTGCCGTTTACGGCGCGTTTGAGGCTTTGTTGTTGCTAAGCTCTGCGGTACATGGCTTCTGCCTGCCAACGGGTTTGTTGGGCGCGTACGGAAGCGTAT
>CAUSIL010000093.1:0-7490 GCA_963531395.1 uncultured Campylobacter sp. | reverse complement strand
GCAAAAGACGTAGAGTGGCTATCAAAAAATCTAAAAGAGTATAACGTAGAAAATGCGGACGAATATATAAGTAGGCTAAACGGTAGCAAGTCGTCATACATGATCGCCATGGAAAATGAATTCCAAAAGGCTACAAGGCTAGAATTTAGCCCAGAAAACTTAGAGAAAGTAAAAAGAGCCTTTGAGGCTAATCCGAATAAAGCGGCCTTAATGATGAACGACAGCGATAGCGTAATAGCCATGAAGCTAAACAACAACGGATCTATAACCTTAAAATTTGATAGCGGTAGAGAAATAGAAGTAACGGAGCTGTATTCTGATACGGGTAAGCTTTTAGGGGATAAAACCAGAAGGGCAAGCCTAAATTTAGAAACTAAAGCCATGAGCGACATCGAGCTTGGCTCTATAAGCTTTAATAATATAGGCATCCTAGACACCGACGGCAAATATAAGACGCTCCAGGAAATAGGAGCTAGCGCTATAAAATCCTTTTCTACTAAGCATGGAAAACAGTTTTTGATATACCTGGGAGATAATAAAACATTAACGGCGAAGGATCTATACAACATTTCATTTTTAAACAACGAGCTTGGCAAGGGCGCTAATGTGGGCGATAACGATAGATTCTACAAGAAGATAGATGTAAGGGTTTAGGAATAGGGCCAGATAGCCAACCTATTTGTTTATATGTTTGGCTATCAAATTTCTAGGCACTTGATTTTTGCTGACGCCTTTTTCTTTAGCCTATTTGGTTAAAAATGCCATCTCATTACCCGGTAGATACGTCGCCGCCTGATAAGTAGACGGATCTTGCGAGAAAACATATGAAAGATATTAAGCTGAGTCTAAACACACAAAAGGTATAAGTATAAATTTAGAGATTGATCATCAGAGAAAATGTCAGCCGTTAAAAAGGGTGCGATATAATGACGATAAACACAAGGAGCAAGAAATGATAACTTCAATAAATATCCAAACCGCAAACCATAGCATTGTAGAAGCTATTAGAGCTATTATTGCGCTAGATCCTGAAACAACCATTACTTACGACAATGAAGATTATCTAAGCCAAGCCGATCAGCAGGATTTAAAGAAACTAGTAGAGGCCGATAAGCACGGCGAGCTAAAATACCAAGCCTTTGACGAATTTAAAACCGAGATGAGATCCTACCTAAAAAACAAAGGCGCTTAAAGTGGAAATTATCTTAAGCGAACAATTCAAGGAAGAAATTAAAAGTATTTTAGATTTTTACGCGGATAGAAGCAAGAGCGAGAAGGCGGCAAACGATTTTCTTGAGGGCTTATTTGAAAAAATCGAAAGCTTATCTACTTTTGCTTACCGATTTAGAAAAAATCAATACTTTCACAAAGACAATATAAGGGATCTAATTTTCAAAGGATACGTTATTCCTTTTATAATCGAAGACGACACCATAAAGATCCTATCAATCTACAAGCATAATCTACCAAAATTTTAAGGTCTAAAATTTAGACCGAGCCCGCGTAGTATAATCTTTTTCTCAAAGACCCTTACGCAGATGTCGCGAATTGTAGGGAATAAATTTTGCTTATCCTTCTTTAAATTTCTTTTTAATAAGGATAAGTCGTGAACGTTTCCGCCGCTAAGATAAATTATTCGTCGATACTATCCAAAGCTCAAGAAAAGAAGCAAGCCAAAATGCAGGACGTTAGCTTCGCAAATCTTATTCAAAACACTAGTGCGTCTGGTGCTACCGCATTTAAAACATACGACCTACCAGCTAGCGCCACGCAAGATCATAATTTAAACTCGTTAAAATTCGGCTCAAACCAAGCTTACGGATACTCGGTGGATAATCTCGGCTATATGGGTAGCGACTTTAACAAAGCAGCCGGCCTTCCCGAAAATTTCAAAATCCACAAAAGCTCTATCGACGAGATAGTGAGGTTTAACAATAAGACTTATTTGTTTACGCCCTTGCCGGATCAAAAGCCCTTTGAAAATATCGACGTAGCCGACACCGTAAAACAATACTATAAGCTGTTTAACGCAGTCGTCCCTGAAGGCAAAGAAACGTATAGCCAAAGCGACTTGGAAAAGCTACCCAAGGGCTTTAGCGTAAATATCAATCAAAAACCGTTTGGCAAGAGTAATTTTTTAAAAGACGTTAGCCTATTTGCCGTATCAAACGTCTATAGTACTCAAGCTCAGCTACAAGACGCCGGCGAACTCTCAAGCGATATTAAAAAATACGGAGTTAGCCTTAGCGTATATCCTTTAAATTTTTCTACCCTAGGCTCGTCAAATTTGCGAGGAAAAGACGGCTTTAGCTTTAACCCCGATACGTCGGTCTACGAAAAAGAGGGCGGATACGCCAGAGAGGGGGTATTTATGCAGTTTTTAAAAGGCTTCCCGCCCATAGCGAGCGATAGCGGGGAAACTAGGCTAACGGATCAAGTCCAAACATATGCGCAAGATATGAGAAGCCAAAGCTTTGACGATATGCCTATAACCATATCTGATTTTCTAAAAAATGCCAAAATCATAAAGGAATTTTTAAAGAAAATTCTCGAGGACGGGCTTATTAGTCTACACAAGAACGAAACGCCGGATAGCATAGTGGATAAACTAGCACTAAGGCTGGAGGCGTTTCAAAAAGAAACCATCCGCCCTAAAGGCGAAACGAATATCTAGCCTTATATTTTATTACTACAATTGGCTTCTTGGTTTATGCTAAAGAAAAGTCGCTTTTATCCGATATAGTCTTAAAGGATTGAAAATGATAAGCGGCTCAAATTTAAATATTTCTACGGCAAATTTCAAGTCAAATTTAACTCCAGTAGACAAAACCGCTAAGACGAATTCGGCGAACGAGCAAATGCAAGCTTCAAACAACAAAGAAGACGTAAAAAGACAAATTCAGATATACCAAAGCAGACCCAGCGAGGAGTTGCTAAAAGAAGTTATTAAAATAGATAAGAGCGAGGAAGGCTGGATAACTAAAGCCATAAATCAAATAGACGATATATTGTCCAAGAAATATACGCCCGAACAGATAAAAACTCTGCGAGCTAAAGAGCCCGAAACCATGGAAGAGGCTGTAGACGGTATGCTGGCAAGATATTCTTGGTTATTTCAAGCAAATTCGGTAAACGGCAAGCTGACGATAGCGGGCAAATTGACTGGGTTTGGAACAAAAGAGGAGCAGGAGGAACTAAAAGCGTTTAAAGACTCTTTACCCGCAGATGCCGTCATGAGCAGCGTCGGAGCTGCTTTGCTGCAAAGAACCGACATCAGTATAGAAGAATTTAAAAAACTCTACGCGGAAGATATCGAGAAAACCACGAAAGCCCACAAGGAAGCCGTGGCAAAAATCAATCAAGAGATGAGAGAATACAACGAAAATTTAGCTAAGCAAAGAGCGGAAGCTAAATTTAAACCCATCCAAGCCACTAGTAAAAGCAAGACTTACGAAGATAAAGACATCAGACGAGAATTCTTTGAAAATTTCCTAAAAGCCGAACAGGAAAAAGGAACGGATATAACGGAGATTTTAAATCAACTAGCAAAACTAGGCAAATTTGACGTAAAAGCATAAAGGGTTAATATGATAAACGCTCTTAACAACTATTCCGCTTTTTCTAGACAAAGTTTTTCCCTAAACGTAAATGTTAAGCATGGCTCAAAAACTGAGATTTTAAAACAAAATGAAATCTCACAGCTGGATACGGTCGAGCACAAATTTAACGAAGTTTTAGGCTATAAAGTCGATGAGGACGGATATTTTACGTCCGAATTTAACGAAGCCGCAGGTATCCCAAAGGACTACAAAATCCACTCTGATACCTTAAAATCTCTCGTGAACGTAAATGATAAGGCTATTGCATTTAATAAAATGTTTTCAAAAATCGACATAGCAAAAACCGTCGGTAATGCATATAAAATTCTCTCCCAAGTAGCGGGCGACGAGCTACTAAATTCAAAAGAGAGCTTTACTAAAGAAGACCTTGCCAAATTTCCTCAAGGATACGAATACGAGAAGTCAAGTCTAAAAGTAACTAAAGTAAATAAAAACATCTACGACTATGCGTCGGCACGTAGCGCCTTTGACGATAAGTCCGGGAAAACCAACATGGAAACGCTATTTTTTAATAGCTCATATCATGCGTTAACAACAACGCCGCAATATAAGCCGTCAACCAATATCTTTGATAACAATAACGGCGGCAAAGAGAGCGAAAATGTGAGCGTGTTTATAAATCCTCATGGCGAAAGATACACTAACTCTGACGGTAGTATAACCAAAGGAGGCTTGATAGCAGCCGTAATAAACTCAAATTTAGACGTACGAGAAGGCGAAACTACGGTTTGGGGCAAGATGCAAGGTTATGACAAAAGCATAAGCGGCAAAGAATACAGACAAAAGCTGGACGCCTTTATTGATTCGCGCAACATCTACGGCATCAAAGGAAGCGAGCTTGACGGGCTTAGCAAGGATTACCGAGAATATGTACTAACGTTTCAAAAAATGCAAGAGTCGCTTTTACCCGGTAGCACTGCCTTAAGCGGCAACTCTAACATAACTTCCGACGGCAAAGAATCAAAAAGCCTCTTTGAAATAATGCAAGAGGATATGAAAGAGGCGCAAAAACGCCTAGAAAAGCTAATCGAGCAAGAAAAGCGAACGCAAAAGATGCTGGGTAAAAACAGAAAATACGACAAAGAGCTAGAGCAAAATACTAGAAAAAATTTAGAAGAACTTGAGGCGATGATGAAATTTAACGCTAAGAGCGTGGATATAAAGGCTTAAAAGGATTAATATGATAAACGGCATAAATGGATTTAACGCAAACGTAAATTATGATTTTAGTAGCGCTCGCGGGCAAAATTTAAAGACGCATGAGGAAAAAGAGACGGCAAGTCAAGCTTTAAATTTGGCGATCGCACAGCCGAATTTAACAGCACATATTGATTATAACGCTCTTGATCCAGAAAAACTAGACCGAGATCAGCTCAAAATTTGGGCGGAAAATGTCGATCCAGGGAAGCTAACGGGTAAAAACTTAAGCAAATGGCTGGGAATAAAAATGGGGTTTGAAAAGTTTGAAGACAGCTGGCGTAAAGAGCTTGGTCTAAATCCGAACGAGCCGGTAGCCGTAAGGAGGATATTTTCGCTAAGCGGCTACACTAAGGACGATAAAATCAGCGTGTGGGGCAAGATAAACGGGCTTGATCCAAGCGTGAATAAGAGCGAGGTCGCCGAGCTAAAAAAGTTCATAGACAGCACTAAAGCTTTAGCGGCGAACGAGGGGCTAGCCGGATATAAAAACTTAAACGTCGACGATATTCGCACGGATTTAGGCGGCGTAGGAACTGGATTTATGCCGGGATTTGTTATGCTGAGAGAGATCACCGACTTGCTCGACTCCGATATGGACATAGATCAATTCAAAGATAAATGGCTCGAATTTGCCGCCGAAAAGATACTAGGGGATCACGCAAACGTCAAGATATCACTCAAAGATGGAAAGCTAAATTTTGATCAAACGCCCGAAAAGGTAAGGCTAAGATCTCTTAATCAGCCACTTGAAAAAAGAGTGAGCTACGCAGATGAAGCAACTAAAAAAGAGTTTTTAAATTTCTTAAAAGATGCATTTAAAAAAGGCGAGAGCATCGCAGACGTGCTACAAAATATAGCTCTAAAAGAAAGTGCAACAAGCGATCAAGCTCCTAAAGAAACGCCCGAAGAGAATAAATTTAAACCCATCCAAGCCGTTAGCAAAAGCCAAACCTATGTTTATAAGGATATAAAGCGCGAGTTTTTCGAGAATTTCCTAAAAGCCGAACGCGAAAAAGGGACGGATATAACTGAAATTTTAAATCAACTAGCAAAGCTAGGCAAATTTGATGTAAAAGCATAAAGGATTAATATGATAAACGCTCTTAACAACTATTCCGCTTTTTCTAGACAAAGTTTTTCCCTAAACGTAAATGTTAAGCATGGCTCAAAAACTGAGATTTTAAAACAAAATGAAATCTCACAGCTGGATACGGTCGAGCACAAATTTAACGAAGTTTTAGGCTATAAAGTCGATGAGGACGGATATTTTACGTCCGAATTTAACGAAGCCGCAGGTATCCCAAAGGACTACAAAATCCACTCTGATACCTTAAAATCGCTCGTAAACGTAAATACTAATTCGGGCATTTTAAAAGCCGATTTTAAAAACATAGATATAGCCAAAACAGTCGGCAATGCATATAAAATTTTATCCCAAGTAGTCGGCGAGGACGTTTTAAATTCCAAAGAAAGTTTTAACAAAGAAGACCTTGCCAAATTTCCTCAAGGATACGAATATGACAATAAAACGCTCAAGGTATTAAAGCTTCATAGCAAAATATCAGACTATATGGGAGCCGATAGTAGCTTTCAAAGAAATGAACGAACTAGCATAACGACTACTTTTTATAATAGCTCCATTATCGGTTACTACTCAGAGCATAAGAGATTAAAACCATCTACCGATATATTAAACAGCAACAGTGGCGGCAAAGAAGATATAAACAGCGGGATGTATTTTGATACTACAAAAGACAAATATACCGATAAAGACGGCAATATAACCAAAGGCGGGCTTTTGGTTGGCATTTTAAACAAAAATAGTCACGCCATAGAAGGTGAAACCACCTATCACGGCAAGATTAACGGGCTGGATAAAAACATATCCTCACAAGAGTACCAAGCAAAAATTAAAGCCTTTACCGACTTGCATGGACATAAATACGATAAATACTCGCAATCTTTAGTGGATTCATTACCTCAAGATTTAAAAGATTTCGTAGATTTTGCAAGGAGTCTAAAATTTGTCGGCGAGATAAACGTCAGTGACGACGGCAAAGAATCAAAAAGCCTCTTTGAAATAATGCAAGAGGATATGAAAGAGGCGCAAAAACGCCTAGAAAAGCTAATCGAGCAAGAAAAGCGAACGCAAAAGATGCTGGGTAAAAACAGAAAATACGACAAAGAGCTAGAGCAAAATACTAGAAAAAATTTAGAAGAACTTGAGGCGATGATGAAATTTAACGCTAAGAGCGTGGATATAAAGGCTTAAAAGGATTAATATGATAAACGGCATAAATGGATTTAACGCAAACGTAAATTATGATTTTAGCAGCGCTCACGAGCGAAATTTAAAACCGCTCGAGGAAAAAGAGGTAGCGAATTTAGCACCAAATTTAACGGCACGGATTGATTACGATACCGTAAATCCCGATGAACTAGACTATGGTCAGCTCAAAATTTGGGCGGATAACGTTGATCCCGAGAAGCTAACCGGTAAAAAGTTAAGTATGTGGTTGGGTGCGAAAATGGGGTTTGATAAGTTGGAGGACGGATGGCGTAAGGAGCTCGGCCTAAATCCGAACGAGCCAGTAGCCGTGAGGAGGATATTTTCGCTAAGCGGCTACACGAGAGACGATAAAATAAGCGTCTGGGGCAAGATAAACGGGC
>CAUSIL010000092.1:0-7508 GCA_963531395.1 uncultured Campylobacter sp. | reverse complement strand
AGCCGTGAACGACTCGCGCGGAAGATAAGATCGACCGTCAAATTTGGCCCAAAGGGCGCAAATTTACGACTCGTTTAATATCGAAAGCAACTCTTTGTTATCCTTGGTTTTTAGCATCTTGGCGTATAAAAACTTAAGCGCCTCTACGTCGTCCATTGTTGCGATCGCCGAGCGGATAGCCCAGATCTTTTGCAGTTCGTCCGGTTTTTGCAGTAGTTCTTCTTTTCTGGTACCTGATTTTAGTACGTTGATGGCCGGGTAAATTCGGCGGTCTGAAATGTTGCGATCTAGTACGATCTCGCTGTTGCCCGTGCCTTTAAATTCCTCGAAGATTACCTCGTCCATACGCGAGCCCGTATCGATGAGCGCGGTAGCGATGATGGTGAGGCTGCCGCCGTGTTCGATGTTTCGCGCCGCGCCGAAAAAGCGCTTAGGTTTATGCAGGGCGTTTGCGTCCACGCCGCCAGTTAGCACCTTGCCGCTAGGCGGAGTTACGGTGTTGTACGCGCGCGCTAGGCGGGTGATGCTATCAAGTAGGATGATGACGTCCTTGCCCATTTCTACGAGGCGTTTGGCCTTTTCGATGACGAGCTCGGCGACGCGTACGTGGTTCATCGCAGGCAGGTCAAACGTCGAGCTAAATACCTCGCCCTTTACGCAGCGCTGCATGTCGGTGACCTCTTCCGGACGCTCGTCCACGAGCAAGACCATGAGATGCGACTCGGGGTGGTTGCGCGCGATGCCGTGGGCTAGCTCTTTCATGAGCTCGGTTTTACCGCTTCTTGGAGGAGCTACGATGAGGCCGCGCTGACCCTTGCCAAGGGGCGTAAAGAGATCTAGCACGCGGCCCGTTAGCTTCATCGGGTCGTATTCGAGGCGAAGTTTTTCCGTCGGGAAAAGCGGGGTTAGGTTGTCAAATAGCGGGCGCTCTTTAGCCTCGATTAGCGGCATATAGTTTAGCGCTTCGATTTTTAGTAGGGCGTAGTACTTTTCCTGATCTTTTGGTTCGCGCACTTGACCCGTCACGATGTCGCCCACGCGCAGGGCAAATTTGCGAATTTGAGAGTTTGAGACGTAGGCGTCGTTTGAGCTGTCGCTGAGGTTTGCGTCTACCGAGCGCAAAAAGCCGTAGCCGTCTGGCATAATCTCTAAAATGCCCGTAAAAAGTATAAATCCGCCTTGTTTGGTTTGGGCTTTTAGTATCTCAAATATCAAATCCTGCCTGCGAAATTCGCGCGGATTTTCGACGCCGACGCCGTTTGCTATCTGGACTAGCTCGTCTAAGCTTAGCATCCTTAGTTCTTCGATTTTGTGGCCGTCGACGGGGATATGAGTGCGCGAGTTTGGATATTTTTTGGTCGTTTTTTGATTTTCCTGCGCCGAATTTGCAGGCTGGGTTGCGTTATTTTCCATCGTGTCCTCTTTAAAATTACGGAATAATTTTGTAGATAAATTTAAGTTTCAAAAGAAGTTTTGAAAGCCCGCATTTTATAAAATTTTGGCTTTGATGTCAAGAAGTGATATAATCTCGCCAAAAATGAAAAGGAATCTCAAAATGATGGATTTTAAAGACGGCAAGCGCGAAAAAACGATAATAAAAACCGCGCTTATCGGCATAGTTACGAATTTTTTCTTAGCCGGAGCGAAAATCTTTATCGCTATGGTCTCAAACTCGGTCGCGCTGATATCAGACGCCGTAAATAATCTTAGCGATGCAGGCTCAAGTATCATCACGATATTTGGCTCAAAACTAGCTAGTAAGATGCCCGACGAAGACCACCCCTACGGCTACGGTAGGACCGAGTATATCGGCGGCCTCATAGTCTCGGTCATCGTGCTGATGCTGGGATTTCAGTTTCTAAAAACTTCGGTAGAAAATATTTTTGCACCTGAGCCTACTACTTTTACGATGCCGTTTTTGGCGTTTTTATTCTGTGCGATATTCATCAAATTTGCACTCGGATTTTACTACAAAAAGATCGGCCAACAGACCAAATCTATCTCGCTTAGAGCCGTCGGACAGGAAGCTTTGGGCGATGCTATCATATCTTGCGTGATCCTTGCTTCGGCTGCGCTATCGTATTTTGCCGATGTCCAGATAGACGGCTACGCGGGCGCTTTGGCGTCGCTTTTTATTATCGTAAACGGCGTACTTTTGATAAAAGAAACCTTTGATAAAATCATCGGTCAGCGCGTCGAAAAGGAGATCAGCGACGAAATTTACGCCGCCGTAAATCGCTGCGAGATCGTGCGCGGCGCATACGACCTGATACTTCACAACTACGGCGCGCAGCGATACGTCGGCTCGGTAAACGTCGAGATAGACGAGCATTTGCCCCTTAGCGAGGTTTCGCAGAGGCTAAACGAGCTTCAGATAGAAATTTACAAAATTTACAGGATTTATCTGGTTTTCGGCGTTTATAGCGTAAATTTGGGACAGGAGCAAAGCCGCGCCTGCGTAGCGAATTTACTTTCGCGATTTAGCAGCGTGCGCGGATTTCACGCGTTTTTTATAGATACGAAGAAAAAGAGCGTGAGGTTTGACGTGGTGGTCGATTTTGCCGAGAAAAACCTAAGCCGTCTGCGCGCCGAGATAGAGCGCGAGATCTCGCTAAGCTTTCCGGGGTATAAAATTTTCATCGTGATAGATAGGGAGTTTGCGTGAGGGTTGAGAGAGGGGCTAATCGGTAGCGCCTAGGACGTTTTAATGTGCTATAATCGTGCGGCTTAAAAATATAAAGCTGGAGCGTAAAAATTTTAATCTAATCGTGAGAAAAAATGGCATTTTTAAAAATTTTGACTTGTGCGTTTTCGATGAGTTTTTGCTTTATGAGTATCTACGGGCTTACGACTAGCGCGGTAGAGCTTGTGCTTTTTAGTGGGTATGATCCGGCAGGAGATGCCGATCCTCTCGGCGATTTAGGCGATCCGCATGATTGGCTTGAGCTAAATATCGCTTATTTGGTCGGTTTTTGGATATTTTTTAGCGGCGTGTGCGCAGTGCTTTATAAGCGGCTAGGTTGTTTTGATGAAATGGCAAAATTTTTCATAGATCTGTTTTTACCTGCCGCTGCGACGATTATTTTAGCGCTTATTTTGGGTGCAGTACTCCCGTTTGCGGTCGGGGCTCAGCGGGGAGATTTTGTTATTGCTCAAGGGGTTGGCATATTTTTAGCCGAAATACTTTTTATAATCATAATAGCTTGCTTGCTAAAAAGAGAGCAAAAGTAGTAAATTTAGCGCTCAAGATGTCATTTATATTACTACAAGTTTCCAAAGAGCGGTTATGGGTAAAAATTCTTTGTAAAATTCGAGGCTCAAATTTGCAAGCATTAAAAATTCTCTCGTAAATTTGCCGGTGTTTTCAAGATGCGGGTTTTGGCTAAATCTGATCAAATTTACGGTTACGTCTGTGCGCGAGCAAAATCTGTCAAATTCGGATACAAGCAAAATCCGCGCCAAAGCTTGCAAAATCAAGCGAGGCTTTAGAAATTTTACGTATAATCTAAAATCTTAAAACGAAAGAAAAAAGTAACCGATGGGCAAATTTAAGTGCGCGCATTGCAGGGGCGAATTTGAGCGCGAGGCACTGATAGAGAGCGGCGGGGAGCTGTTTTGCTGCGAGGGGTGCGCGGGAGTTTACGAGATACTTAACGCAAGCGGGCTGGGCGAGTTTTACGAAAGGCTCGGTAAAACCACACTAAATCCAGCCCTAAGCGCGAAAAACGCGGCGCAAAAGTCGCAAGAAGACCTCGCGGCTATTTATCAAAACTACGTCAAAAACGAGAACGGATTTAATAAAATCTCGCTCATCATAGAGGGCATACACTGCTCGGCTTGCGTCTGGCTAAATGAGAAAGTTTTATTTGCGCAGAAGGGAATTTTAGAGGTAAATATAAACTCGGTTAATAACAAAGCCCTCATCGTCTGGGACGAAAACGAGATAAATTTGGCCCAAATTTTCGCCCTCATCCGCTCCATCGGCTATGAGCCCTACCCATACGACGCGCAGGCTCAGGAGCAAAGACTTGCGGGGCAGAGGCGAGAGTTTTACGCGCGGCTGCTTGTGGGGATATTTTGCACGATGAACATCATGTGGCTAGCCGTCGCGCAGTACGGCGGCTACTTCACGGGCATGCGCCAGGACGTGCGCTCTATCATAAATTTTGCCGAATTTATCCTCGCTACGCCGGTGCTTTTTTACACGGGAAGCGGGTTTTTTAGGGGTGCTTGGAGCGCGCTAAAAAACAAAACTCAAAACATGGATAGCCTCATCGTCACGGGTACGCTCTCGGCTTATATTTTCTCGGTCTACGCGATGTTTTCTAGGCGCGGCGAGGTGTATTTCGACTCGGTTGCGATGATAATCACTTTCGTATTTATCGGCAAATATCTGGAAATCTTGAGCAAGAAAAAGGCCGCCGACACGCTCGATAATCTAAACTCGTTAAATTTAAACTCCGTTAGCGTCAAAAACGGCGACGAAATAATCCTAAAAAGCGCGCAGGAGGTGCGTGTGGGCGAACTCGTGGTCGTGCGAGTCGGCGAACGTGTGCTACTTGACGGCGTCGTCGTAAGCGGCGCGGCGAGCTTTGATCTATCTAGCCTTAGCGGCGAGAGCGCGCCTGTATATCTTAGCGCGAAAGATGGCGAAAACGAGATAAAAAGCGGCTCCGTGTGCGTGGACGGCACGCTGGTTTACGAGGTCGGCGCCGTCTTTAGCGAGTCGGTGCTAGCCCGTATCATAAATCTGCTAGAAACCGCCGCAGCCAAAAAGCCTAAAATCCAGGCACTCGCAGACGCTATCGCGGCGAGGTTTTCGGCCGCTATCACGGCTCTAGCTCTAGCGACGTTTGCGTTTTGGTTCTGGCGCACGGGCGAGCTCTCCGCCGCGCTCATCGTCGCAATCTCGGTCGTGGTGATCTCGTGTCCCTGCGCGCTGGGTCTTGCTACGCCCGTTAGCACGCTCGTCGCGCTTGGGGCGGGCTTTAGGCGCGGGATACTTTTTAAAGAGGCGCGCATCATCGAAAGCCTCGCCAAATGCGATACGGCCGTGTTTGTCAAGACCGGTACGCTCACATCGGGGCGGCTTAAAGTGAGTAAATTTACGCACTCAAGCAAATTTGACCCGAGCCTACTTTTTTCGCTAGTTAGCGGCTCGGATCATCCCGTTAGCCGCGCCGTGGGCGAGTATCTGCGCGCAAATTTTAGGGATTTAAAACTTTTAGAGTTAAGCGGCTTTGAAAACATCGCAGCACGCGGAGTAAGGGCTAAATTTGACGGCAAAAAGCTAGCGGGCGGGAGCGAGAAATTTATGCGCGAGCTGGGGCTTTATGACGGCGAAGCGGTGCGCGGGACTTGTTATTTTTTCGCCGCAGACGGGCAGATCGCGGCGGCATTTGGGCTAGAAGAGAGCCTAAAAGAGGGCGCCAAGGAGTGCGTAGCCGCGCTAAAAAACGCGGGCATGCGCGTGGCGATGCTAACGGGCGATAACGAATACGCCGCAAAGCGCGTAGCAGAGGGGCTTGGCATCGAGGAAACGGTTGCAAACGCTCTGCCCACGGACAAGGTCGCCTACGTAGAGAGACTGGCGCAGCAGGGGCGAAACGTGCTGATGGTAGGCGACGGTATAAATGACGCCGCCGCGCTCGCGCTCTCAAGCGTGGCCGTGTGCATGGGTAGCGGAGCTGCCGTGAGTATCGCAAAAAGCGACGTCGTGCTAATGAGAGACGACCCCGCCTCGCTCGCGGCTGCGGTAGCGCTCGCTCACAAAACCTACCGCATCGTGCGGCAAAATTTGGCCTTTTCGCTCGTTTATAACGCCGTGACGATACCGTTAGCTATGGCCGGCTACGTAGCGCCCGCCGTGGCCGCGCTCTCGATGTCGCTAAGCTCGGTTGCGGTCGTGCTAAACGCGATGCGGGCTAGGAGCGAGCGATGAGCGGGGCGGTCGTGGCGATGATGATCGGGGTTTCTACGCTGCTTGGCGCGTGCGGGCTGGCGGCGCTGCTGTGGGGGCTTAAAACCAGGCAGTTTGACGACGAGCGAAAGTTTTTGGACGGGGCGAAATTTGACGACGAAGACGCGCTAAACGACGCCTATGAGCTGGAGCTGCGCCGTAAAGAAAAGGGGTATAAGTCGCCGGATTGAGGTAAATTTACGCACTTGTTTGACTCGTCTTTACCGCTAAAATTTGGTTATTTTGGGTCGTAAAATTTGCCGCGAAATTTGATTTTGAGCGTAGGCGGCATTTGCGTTTTAAATTTGATGGCGAGGATTTCGGAGTCGAATTTGGACCGTAAATTTAATCCATTGCGGTTAAATTCGTCGTTAAATTTCGACTAACTACGGCATAATGACGGGCAAAAATTTAAGCATTGGATTTTGTCGTCTTGGACGGTAAATTTACCGTGCAAAATAGTAAAAGCGCGCAAGTGCAAGCTAACGGCGTAAAAAATCGGTTGCCCTTTGCTAGCAAGCGGGTCGCCAGTAAATTTAGACTCTCGTCGGCCAAATTTACTCAGTCTAGCGATGCCACGCAATCATATCAAGATCGCTGCTCGGCGAAACCGCCTGCTTGGAGTTTAGGCGGCCCGGAGCCGTTTAAATTTAATCGCTGCAATCGCCGAGCGGGCGTGGCTTAGTCCTAATAATTTTTTGCTTTCTTGCTTGTAAAAGCTTCGCTCTGGCAAGCATTCTTAATCTACTTTTAGCTTTTTAACGATATGATTTCGCAAATTTAAACAAAGGAAACAACATGAAAACGCTTGTGATTTTATCGCACCCAAATCTCGCCGCATCGCGCGTAAACAAAGCCTTATCACAGGTAGCAAAGGCCGTAGCGGACGCTAAGGTGCGCCATTTGGAGGGGCTTTACGGCCTAGATATCGCACGCATAGACGCCCGCGCAGAGCAAGACGCGCTAGCGGGTGCCGAGCGCATCGTATTTTTGTACCCGATGTACTGGCTAAACGTGCCGCCTATGCTAAAAGCTTATATTGATATCGTCTTTTCGCACGAGCTGGTGGGTTCCGGCGCGCTTAAAGGCAAGGTCTTGCAGCTTGCGCTAAGCGTCAGCACCCCGCTTGGAGAATACTCTAAACAAGGCGCGATCGGCTTTAGCTTGGATGAGATTTTAACGCCGCTTAAGATCGCGGCAAACTACTGCGGGATGGACTTTGCCGTGCCGTTTATCAGCAGCGGATTTGAGCCCGGCGAGTTTGGCGACGATGCCGTAGATGCCGCAGCCGCGCGCTTTGGCAAGCTTTTACGAGGAGAGCTAAGCCCCAGCGAGTATCAAATTTAGCCTCGTCTTTTGCGACCGCGAGTTAAAATTTCGCGACGGAGAATTTGGCTGCGAAATCCGCTTTTGCCGAGCCGACCGCTAAAAAGCTCGAATTTAGCTCGGTTTTGCATTAATACGGGCGTTTTTATGCCGCCACTTACGGGCGTGCGATTTTGTAAACCAGCGCTACGGCGTGTATCTTAAATTTCTTTAAAGACGCGCC
>CAUSIL010000091.1:0-7555 GCA_963531395.1 uncultured Campylobacter sp. | reverse complement strand
GAGCAGATTTGCTTGTTTTCTACTCCGCTACGCTCGTAGCTAAAAAGAAAAAGTAAAATTTGAGCGTGCGCTAGGCATATAGCCTGCGGAGCGAAAATTTTACAAGATCAAGCAAAGATGCCCGCGAGACGACGCGTTAAATGCTTTGCAGGATTTTTGGTTTTGAAAACGCCGTAATCGGTCTAATCTCTCCCTTAAATTTCTCAATCTGCGCTAGCACGGTATGAGCCGAGTTGCTTTGCGCGAGACTTGAAGTACCTTTGTCGAAGGTTAGCACGTTTACGCAGCCGTGCTGGCAGAGGCTCTTTTCGCCCCAAATTTCCGGGTCGTACCACGCGCCCTCGCAGATAGCTACGACGCGCTCAGGCACGATGTCGGTGACTAGTACGCCAGCTAAAATTTCGCCGCGGTCGTTAAATACGCGCGCGACGTCGCCCGTAGCTAGGCCGCGCTCTTTGGCGTCTTTTGGATTTATTAGCACCGGCTCTCTGCCGCTAACTTCGGCGAAATTTCTGATGATAGAGTTGTTTAGCTGGCTGTGCAGGCGGTAGCGAGAGTGCGGGCTAACGACGTGTAGCGGGTACTTTTTGCTAGCGTTGCCTAGCCACTCTTTAGGCTCTATCCACGTAGGCATCGGCGGGCAGTCGGCGTAGTTCATCTTCGCTATCGTCGGCGAGTAGATCTCTATCTTACCCGACGGAGTGCCTAGGCGGTTTTTGGCGGGATTTTCGCGGAAGGCCGCTAGGCGCGTGTATAGCTCGGTTTCCGTGTTGTCTTTTTCAAATCTCACGTAGCCTTTTTCGTAAAATTCCTCAAAGCTAGGCATGCTCAAATTTAGCCCCTTAGCCTGCTCGGCCGTGTCGGCGTAAAATTCCTTCATCCAGCCCAGCTCGTCCTTGCCCTCGCTAAATACCTCGCCTCTGCCCCAGCGTTTGCAGATTTGCTCGCAGATCCAAAAGTCGCTCTTACTCTCGCCCATCGGCTCTATCGCCGGCCTATAAGCCACGATGTATTCGCCCGTAGCGCCAGTTTGGTTGATGTCGTTTCTCTCGACCTCGATAGCCACGGGTAGCACGATGTCGCTAAATTTTGCGGTGCTAGTCCAGTATGGCTCGGCGGTGATAACGGTGTCAAATTTGCGCCACTGCTTGACGATGTTGTTTACGTCCTGATGGCGCGTAAACATCGAGCCAGAGGCCATGTATGCCACTCTCATATGCGGTAGCTTGATCTTGGTGCCGTCGTAGTCGATCTCTTTGCCCGGATGCTCTAGCGCCTCGATGCTGCGAGAGGACGGGATAGTGATGTTTTTAGTCGTTTTCCACGGCGCGCCGTCTATGTTTTCATATTTCTCGTCGATACGCGTGCTTAGGCCTTTTAGCACCGGAGCGATCTTGTCTGTAGCGCCCGCAGAGCCGTATCCTAGGCTAAACTCAAATCCAAGCCCCTCTTTGCCCACGTGTCCTAGCATCGCGTTTAGCACCACTAGCGCCCAGAAAGGCTGCTCGCCGTGGTCGGCTCTTTGTAGCGCGCGGCCGATCAGCACGGTCGTAGGCTCTTTAGCCAGGCGCGTCGCAAGCTGCGCTATCGTGCCCGCAGGTACGCCGCAAATTTTGCTCGCCCACTCGATGTCTTTTACGACCTTATCCTGCGTGCCGAGGAAGTAGTCTTTAAATTTATTAAATCCGACCGTGTATTTTTTGATAAATTCCTCGTCGTATAGGTTGTTCGTAAACAGATAATGGCACATGCCGATGATGAGCGCGGTGTCGGTATTTGGGCGCACGATGATGTTTTCGCTGCCGTAGTAGCGCGCAGTGTCGTTTACCATGACGTTTACGCTATAGGTTTTGATGCCGGCTTTTTTGAGCTCCTGCATGCCTACGTAGCCGTCGTGAGTCGGAGGAACCGATGAAATTTGGTTGGTTACGATAGGATCCGTGCCCCAAAATACTACGTTTTTAGCGTTTTTGACGATGGCTTTCCACTTCGTCGGCGCGTCGTAAACCGCGCTACCGCCTAGCACGTGAGGCATGATGACTAGACCAGCTCCCGTCGAGTAGTCGCCGCTTTCCTCCACGTAGCCGCCAAGCACCTTTAGCATCCTGTGTGCGACCGTGCGTCCCCAGCTGACCTTGCCGCTGCCGCCCCACCAGTAGCACTCGCCGTAGATCGCCTCGGCGCCGTATTTGTCAAAATTTTCTTTCAAAGCCTTTGCGGCTAGATCAAGCGCTACGTCCCAGCTAACGCGCACGAACTCGTCTTTGCCGCGCAGCTCGCTCTTTGCCGCGCCTTTTGCTTTTAGATAGCTTTTGCGCACCATCGGATAGAGCACGCGGTTTTCGTTCTGCACGGAATCAGGCAGGCTGTAATTCATCGTATTAGGGAATTTATCGCCCTCAAAATCGCTAACAGAAACGATCTGCGATGAGTTTAAATTTGCCCAAAACGTACCGAATCTGTTTGCGCCGAACACTTTTTTGTTATCAAAAATCGTCTGTTTGACGCCCTCTATCCTGCTAGCCTGCGCAGCCGTAGCCGCCAAGGCCGAAATTTTGATGAAATCTCGTCTTTTCATCGGTTTCTCCCTTATTTACTTTTTGCAGGAGCAAAGCCCTGCCGTGAACGGGAGTATACACTCCCTATACTCGCCCAAAGCACGCCTATGCTTGTGGCATCTGCATGGTCAGGCAACTTTTTCCCTTATTTGCTTTTTAAAATCGTATTTTAATGCTCGCTCATTTCTTAATAACGTGGTTGTGCGGCGAGCAAAATGCAGGCAAATTTAAGCTAGCAGCGTCAAATTTGCCGCCGTAAAAGTATAAAATCCCAAAAATCTAAATTTAAAGAACAAACGTCGCTAAATTTTACCTTTCAAGCGACATGCAAATTTGATCTCGGTGCTAACCGTACAAAGCCCTATTCTACCGCTTTTGCGTTATGCTGCAGGTATTTTACTATCAAATTTAGCTCCGTCTCCTCCAGCGCGACGTAGTTCGTATCGATCATCGACTGCAAATTTGCAGGCCACTGAGCAGCCGTAAAGCTGTTTGGCTCGTGCAAGCGGTGACACGCCGAGCAGGTCTCCTCGTACTTTTGCTGAGCTTGTTTGTATAGCGCGTTTGCGTCGCTACCTAGCGCGTCCGCGGCGACTTCGTACGTACCCTCGACCTCATACCAAAGCTCGCCGTAATCGTCCTCGACCTCTTTTATTTTCTTAAAGTTCGTCTCGCTTTCGGCATCAAAAATCGTGAAAATCTCGGCGTTTTTGACGCTTCGCTGTATCTGAGCTAGGTAGTTTGCGGAAACTGCGCCTTTTACCTTTATTTTGGCCTTTGCGCCGTCTTTAGAAGTCACCTCAACCGGCGTCAAAACCTCAATCTTGCCGACTTTTTTACCGTCTAGCGATATATCGGTCGTCTTTGTTAAAACCTCCGCGTTTAAGCTTACCGCTGCCGCACAGGCAGCTATCAAAGCAAATTTAAAACTTTTCATCGCACTTCCTTAAGAAAAATTATTAATGTAATTTTATAAATTTGCGGCTTAAAATTACATCGTTATATTTTATTACGAAGCGGATTTTATATATTAAAAATGATAAATTTGAAGCAAGAAAGCGGCAAACCTAGCCAAATTTGAAATTTGCTCAAATTTGCCGCGAGAGCTACGCACGCGGCGACGTGATCTACGCGCAGAAGTTTAAATTTTATCATTCTGCTGCGCGGCAGAGCGAAGCTAAACTGCTACGAAAACGGCAAAGAATTTATCTTTAGCTTCGTAAAAAGCGGCGCCTACGTCTGCCTCGATAAAAACACGAGCCTTGAAATTTTAAGCGACTGCGAGACGCTGCAGATCAATATCTCGGAGCTTTTCGAGCTGCTCGGAGATGAGTTTGCAAGCTCGATCATAAACGCGCTCATTAAAAACCTCCACTCGCAGCGGATTTTAATAAGAGAGATCGTCTTTGCGAAAATCCAGACCTGGATTTTAAATTTTTTAAATCACATTGCAAACGCCGATAAGATCGTGGAGCTTCCCTTTAATATAATGACGCTGGCAAGCCTACTTGGTGCGCCTCGTCAAAACGTCTCCTCAGCGATTACAAAGCTCGTTAAATTAAAGGGCAATAGAATTAAAATTTTGTAGTCTGAATCTGCGCGGCGGTCTAAATTTAAACGATGAGGGATATTTTGAGCCAAACCGACTCATAAAATAAAGGGCTAAACCAAAATGGAATTAGCCCTAAATTTAGGTTATTCGTGAAGCGATAGACGCGCAAAAGCTACGGTTTAAAAAATCGAGCCTCTGCTTGCAGGTCACAACGGATCGTCTCCAAAGCGGTTGCGTCCGTTAGTGCCTTGCTGTACGAAAAATACGATCAGTATGATCGAGCCTATTAGCGGGATAAGATTTAATAGATAAAACCAGCCGCTTCTATCGGTATCATGCAGGCGCCTTACCGCTACGGCGATAGAAGGCAAAAGCATTGCCAACAAAAAGATTAAGTTAATAAAACCGATCGTTTCGCCGGAACTAGTAACGGTATATGTGCCTAAAAAGCCGTCTAGTACCGACGTTACTATTCCCAAAAGTACCCCAAATAATGTGAACCACCAATACTCTGAACGCGGCGCGCGCCCCTCAAAGTTACAATAGTTTTCTTTCAGACAAGTTCGCACCGACTCCATAAAAGTCATTCTCAACTCCTTTTTAAAAAATATAGTAAATTATATAGCAACATGACTTAAATTTATCTTTTATATTGATTAAATTTTAAAATTATGCCCCCCGAATTTAGGCGAAATTTAAAGACAAGCTCCGCCGCAAAAGCAAGCCGCATCAGTCCATAGGATCGTTATTCATCTGCCTTACGTGCATACCAAGATGCACCAGATCGTAGTTGTTTCGTGAGGCGCGAAATTCCGTCGTGCCATAAACTGCGCCGATGCCGAATATCGCCGTGATCACCGAGCCAATATTGGATGCAAGTAGATAAAGCGAGGAATTTAGCACGCTTAAAGCGATATCTATGATGCTTAGCAGTGCAAATACGTAAAACGCTCGCAGATAGGTTTTTTCGCCCGAGCAGTCGGAAAGCTCCTTGCAAACCAAAAGCGCAAACGGCAAAAAAACGGCGGTACAAAAGGTAGCCAAAGCCGTTAGCAGCATAGAATTTTCGAAAAAAACGCGTCCTACAAGCACCAGAGCGTTTAAATACCAAAATACGCCAAATATCGTGAAGTTAAAAAGTAGCCTCTTTGAGCGCATGCTTCTGGAGGCGAAATACAATCCCACGGCAAAACAGATGGTAGCTATGAATGAGATATTGCCAACTTCCTCCGCCTTGACGGAATCAATATAATACGCCGCAACGTTTAATAAATTTAACCCAAGCGCGATGTAAAGCGGTACTTTGGCATTTGATAGACTCTCCGCGCTCCTATCGTCCCGCTCATATACGAAATCCACTTCGCCCAAGCCTAGGCGCGCATTTTGCTCCCGAACCATCGAGCCGAGTTTAAAAAAATCGCTAATAAGCCAGATCAAAAATATCACATTCGGCAGGGAAAACACCATAAAAGGATTTTTTAGATTTGCAGCTACCTCCTGCACATCCGAGGCGGTAATATTGGAATCTGGGCGTAGCTGAGCCATAATCTCGATAAACAAATCGCTTTGTATCAGTAAAAACGCCCCCGCAAGCACTGCCCATATTATAAACCCCAACCCTCCTAAAAGCTGAAATACAGCAGAGACTATGCGTCCAAGATAGAAGCGGTGCGCTCCAAAAGCGCCCAAAACGACGTAAAACGCATAGGCCTTATTTATATCGTAAGCCTTAGCCGCGATATTGGATGAGGCGGTGTATCCGCCCTCATAATCGCCGTTAAAATTTGAACCACCGCCGTTAAATTTTAAATTGCCGCCGCCGTTATTAAAATTTGAGCCATTGTCTGCGTTAAAATTTCCGCCGCCAACGCTTCCGCCAAAATTTGCGCTACCGCCTGAAGCATTAAAATTTACGCTGCCGCTAGCCGCGGTAAAATTTGAACTTCCGTTTGCGCCGCCCAGGCTGCTGCCGAAATTCGAGCCGCCCGAGTTACCAAAAGTGCCGGAATTTGCGCCCGAGAAGCCCGTTTGTGACGAGGCAGCTTCTGCTTGGTCTAAATTTGCGCCTAAAATTTCATCGTTATAATTTTCGCCGGTCGAGCTTTTTAAAATTTCATCGCCCGAGCTTTGCTGCGCATCTTTTAGGTCAGAGCTTTCCTGTGCCGCAGCTAGCGGCTTTTGGGAGTTTAAATTTACTGCCTTTTTTTTGATATTCGCAAGGCAAGCGGGGTTAGTTTCGCCGCCCCAGATGTCATTTCCCATCCTAGCTCCTTAATTTTTGGAGTAATTTTACCCGAAATTTAAAGAATTTGCGTTACTCTACGGCAAATTTTAACGGAGGAAAAATGAATGAAGCAAAGTTTATGAACGAAACCGCACCTTTTACCTTTATTTTGGCTTTTGCGCCGTCCTTAGAAACAACCTCGACTGGCGTTAAAATCTCGATCTTGCCGACTTTTTTACCGTCTAGCGATATATCGGTCGTCTTTGTTAAAACCTCCGCGTTTAAGCTTACCGCTGCCGCACAGGCAGCTATCAAAGCAAATTTAAAACTTTTCATCGCACTTCCTTAAGAAAAATTATTAATGTAATTTTATAAATTTACTGCTTAAAATTACATCGCTATATTTTATTACGAAGCGGATTTTGTATATTAAAAATGGTAAAATTTGAAGCAAAAGTGCGGCAAACTGGGCTAAATTTGAGATCTGCCGCGATAGCAAAGCCGCGCAAAAGGCGGCTAAATTTAAAAGCGATCAGTGCTTTTTAAGACCCATCGCAGCGACGTCTAGCGCGATCTCTTCGTTATTTATCGTAATTAGTCCGCGCTCTAAAATTTTGCTTGCGATCGCATGCGCTTCGTCAAGCGAGTGCATTTTATACGTGCCGCACTGATACTTGTTTAGCTCGGGGATGTCTTCTTGGTTTTTGACACCTAGGATATCCTTCATCGACGCCGTCCACGCGGCCTTGACCGCCTCCTCGCTCGGCACGCCGATCACGCTCATATAAAAGCCCGTCCTGCAGCCCATCGGTGAGATGTCGATGATTTCAGCGCCCTTGCCGTTTAGGTGATCTCGCATAAAGCCCGCAAACAGATGCTCTAGCGTATGGATGCCTTTTTCTGGCAAGATTTCTTCGTTTGGCTTGCAAAAACGCAAGTCAAACACGCTTATATCGTCGCCTTTTGGCGTTTTCATCGTCTTTGCTAGGCGCACGCCGGGCGCGTTCATCTTCACGTGATCGACGCAAAAACTATCTAGTAGAGGCATATTTTCTCCTTATTTTCAACATAAATTCGGCGTGATTTTAGCCAAATTTGCTAAATTTTAGCTCAAATTCGAGCTTATAAAAGCAAGTAGCTATGAAGCGGACTTGATAAAATTTGCGCAGCCGCCGCGCGCTAAAATCGCTTTGATGCCGTAGCGCGACAAAGTCGGATTTT
>CAUSIL010000090.1:0-7584 GCA_963531395.1 uncultured Campylobacter sp. | reverse complement strand
TAAAGCTCTGCGTAAAAAACGCTCCGTTTGGGGTAAATACGGCTTGTTTTTCGCTGATTTTTATAACCGCGAACCTGCCGAAATATTTGCCGTTTCCGTTGGTTAGCGCATAGCTTTGTCTACCGCGCGCCAGCTCGTAAAGCCTTTTTAATGCCGTCTGTTTGTCGCCGTTATAGGGTAAGGTTTGACCTTCTATACTGATAGTTTGGTTTCCTAAATTTGCCGCAAATAAAACGGGGTGATTTTGGATACGGTCCTGCGAGCTTATACCAAACTCGGTCTCGAGCGATATACCGCCCACCTGTTTCCATGTAAATTTAAAGCCTCCTAAATTTAAGACCATATCGCTACCTTTGCTCTCTTATTTCAGTGTTGGCACTGTTAAATTCATCTCTTTTAAGCGCCTCTTTGACGCCTCTTGTTATTTGAGCCTTGAAATTTTCTAAATCAAATTTGCCGCTTTCCCCAAATAGCCTAAAATCCCCCGTGAAGGTAACGTTAATAGCCCCGGGGGCGCCGCCTACTTTTTCTTTGTATCCGGGCGATGCCCCAAGAATGCCGCCGACTCCGCTCGGTTTTTTGGCATCAATGCTTGGCGCCGCTTCGTTTGCCTTTAAAATTTGGTTTATGGAAGCGTTGTGGTTTTTGTCTTGGAGCGTATCCGAGCTAAACTGCGGCAAGCCTGTATACGCAGGCAGCTTGACGTCTTTTATCGGGTCTTTTGCCTTAGCGATCTTGACTTCCTGCGGTGCGTCATCGTTGAACCAAGAAAAAGGGTTGTACCAATTTGCCTCTTTTCCGTCTCCTATACCAAGGGCGTCTTTCGTCCAATCAGTAGCCGCCCCGAGTGCATCGCCGATAGAGCTAACCGTATCTACGATCCATTGAAATTTGCTTGCCACCCAATCAAAAAAGCCCCCGAATAGCTTGCTCCAAAAATCTATCGAGGCGTTGAATATAGGCTTTAAAAAATCGGCTATAGGCATGAATATATCTTTGAAGAAATTTGCCACAGGGGTAAAGATAGAGACTATACTGTCGTATGCCCATCTAAATACCTCCATGATAGCGTCTATAAAGCCACCCGCTATCTCGTATATATTTTGCCAGATAGAGCTAAGAAAGCCGGCTATCCCTTGCCAAATACCGCTAAAAAAGTTTGCGACGCTTTGCCAAATTTCTTTAAAAAACTCCGCTACGCTACCCCATAGGTTGTTAAACCAGTCGGCTACGCTTTGACATACATTTTTGATCCAAACTATCGCGTTATCCCAAACCGTCTTTATCTTTTCCCAAAAATTTAGGAAAAATTCTTTGACCTCGTCCCAGTGTTCTACGATATAGGCTCCCGCTGCCCCTATGGCTACGACGAGGGCTCCGATACCGGTAGATATAAGAGCTAGGCGCATAATCTTTGCGCCGATGGCCGCAGCCGTGAAGCCCGCGCGTAAAATAACTAGACCTCTGCCGAAGGCCAAAGAAAGCGCGGTAGATATCCTTACTACCGTATTCCATGCTGCGGCTAGTATCAGAGCGGCTCTGAGCCTAGCTCCTACGAGCCACGTGGCTGCCGCTTGTATCTTAAGAGCTGCGGCATGAGCCAGGGTTCTAGCTCTAGCTATCATCGTAACGGGGTTTAAAAACCTAAGCACCCTGACCAAGGTTATAAACGCATCCGTTGCGCTAAGGGCGGCTATCCTTACTATCAAAAATACGGGCTTAAATAGCATAAGCCCCGCTACCGCGCTTATCATTACTGCCGTAAGCGTTGGAAATTTAGCGCTTAAGTCGCTTAAGAATTTAGCTAAAGAGCTCAACATCGACGCTAAAGAGTTGGTAAGCGGTAAAAAGGTTTCTCCTAAACTAGAGCCTAAATTTCTCCAGGCTTGCATAAGCCTTTGGATGCCCGACTTTGCAGTATTTAGTTTAACTTGTAATTCTTTTTGCATGCTTCCTGCGGCTTCGTCCGAAAAGGCCATTTTCATATTGGCTTTAAAAGCATCCATATTGGTGATGAGTCCTGCGATCTCGTCGCTAAAATTTCCTCCCATAAGATCATAAAGTAGTCCGGCTTGGAGTTCTTTGGGCGCAGCGGCAATACGATCCAAAAATAGCGTTACAGCCCCCGCTGCATCCTTGCCGATAGCCGTTTTTAAATGTTTAGCATCTAGGCCTATCGTAGCTAGCGCCTCGTGAAATTTCTTGCCTTGGTTGTCTATATTGGCTAGCCTAGTATAAAGGGAATTTAGCGAAGTGCCTACGACCGACGGGGCTTTGCCGGTACTTAGCATGCTTGCCGCGATCGCACTGGCGGCTTTTTCGTTTAATCCGAGCAAATTTGCATTTCCCGCCGTTAAAGAGGTGGCCGTAAGTATGTCGGCTGCTCCTGCGTTAGTGACTTTATTGTCAAGCAAATTCACGACGTCGAAAAACTCTTTGAGCTCATCGACCTTATCTAGCTTAAAGCCCACTTTCATATTATTAGCTGCAGTAGCCACTTGCTCGGCGCTCATTTCAAACGCCGTAGAACCCGTAGCCAACAGTCTCGTATACTTTACGAGATCTTCGCCAGCTAAATTTATCTTGCCTCCGCCGCTTGCGATATTTGCGATATTTTCAAAGCTTTCTCCAAGCTCGCTTGAAAGCCCTCTCATCTCGTTTTTTAGCTTTAGTAAGTTTTCTTCGCTATCGTCTACGTATTTTTTGACGTTAGCAAAGGCTGCTTCGTCGTCTATGGCTAGTTTTATAGGCACTGCTATGACACTGGTTTTTAAAGCGTTTGGTATTTGGGCCAGCTCGCTCGTTAGATTCGACCTCATGCTCCTTAAATTTTCTTGTAAGTTATTTAATCTGGCGTTATCAAGAGAACCCAGAGCCTGCCTAGCCTCATTTATCGTCCTGGTCATATTCCTTAGACTATCTCTTAGTGTATTTATCTGGCTTAGGCCTCTAACGGCTAGGCCGATACCGATACCTACCGACGTCTCTTGCATTTGCGCTCCTTTTTGTGATACAATTCCTATAAAAAGGATTAAATATGAAAGTGTTTTTACTTATCGCCTTATTTGCGGCTTTGTTTTATATTTATCCCGGCCTTTTTGATAATGTCATAGCCGTACTATTTGGTCTTGGCTTGCTAGGCGGCTTTATAGGCATCGTCGGCTACGTTTTAAAAGAGGCTCAAAAAGCGGTTTCATAAAAGTAAACCGCTAAAATTTACTCTTTAATATCTCCTCTGCGATCCCTAAAAATTTTACGTATTCGTCTATGCTAAACTCCATAATTTCATCAAACGAAAAATGAAGCGTATGACCTATTATCGCTACGCCCTCAAAGGTATGGCCTAGGACAAAAAACCCGCCACCGCGCTAAGAATAAGCGAACAGTCTTTAGCTTCTAGCTCCTCAAGCTCGGCTTCGCTCATACAAGTAAGGTTGCTAGCTAGCCTAAAAGTCAAATCGGCCTCGCTGCCTTTTGTGCCGCTCATAGCAAAGCGAAGATCTTTGCCCTTTGGATGCCTGATTTTAACTTCGTTACCGCCTGATAGCGTAATGACGGTGTATTTGATACCGTCTTGTTCGATGATTTCATTTTTCTTGCTCATTTTTATTCCTTTGACTTAAAATTTAAAGGCCTTTAAAAGCCGTTTAATCTATCGGCGCAGCTCTCGTCGCCGATAGAAAATATTTATTATTCGCCCAAATTTGAACGCACTTGCGCCAAATAATCCACCCCACCTATCAGGCATATCATGTTTTCTACGTCAAATAGCGCCACGGGGATTTTGCCTATATTTATATCTAAAAAATGTACGGCTAGTTTGACGCTCACTTCCATCTCTTTTCCGCTTTCAAAGCTTCCCGGGTCTATCTCGGTAATATCGCCGGTTACGGCCATAGAAAAAGGCTCGGGAGCGCCTTTGCCCGCTTGAAATACGCTAGCTTTAAATAAAAAAGGAATTCTGTTATTCCAAGTATTTAGCCCGTATCCAAGATAGGTGTTTTTATCGAGTACGCTTAGCTTAAACTCCATTTCTACGGGTTTTATCGTCCCGCTTGCGAAATTGCCGCCAAGCGCGCCTTTGACTTCGATCATCTCTTGTTCTATCTTTGGGATAGTTAGAGATTTAACGACGCCTAAATATCCTTGGCCGTTTATAAAAACATTGGCCTCCTGAACAACCTGAGGTATCTGTCTTTTTACCATTTTTTATCTCCTTTGAACGCCAAGCAAAGCTTGGCTAAAGGAGCAAATACTAAAGTCCCCGCAAGCTGGGCGCCCCTGATTTGCTCCAAAAACCTTTTCTTAAGGCGCCTATTTATTTAAATCGTTCATCAGCGTTTCGCCGTATTTATCGACATAGATAAAATCAAGCGTTAGCTGTTTTACGATAGGGGTGTTTTGCATTCTGACGTCTAGGTAAAATTTACCGTCCGTGATGTTTGCTAGCGTATTTTTCTCGCTCCAAGATAGCTCGTATCCGAGCAATACCTTTGCTCCTACAAGCCCCCTAAGCAGCTCGCTAACGCTTCTTTTGGCGTGATAGAGCTGGTCGGCCTTTTTGTCGATAGCAAATAGCACGCCTTTTTGGCAAGCCTGCGAAATACGGTCAAATACTCTAACGCGCGCTAAATCCTTCCATATAGTATCCTGGTCGCTAGTCTCTCCGCCCCAAGCCCTAAAGCCGCTTTCTCTGATGACGGTCGAAATTTTAGCCGCCCTTAGCTCATCAGCCGTGCACGTCTCGCCAAGCTCGAAATCTACGTCTACTTCCGTGCCCGAAACCCCTATCATCACTCTGTTTGAGTAGCTGTCGCTATATCCGAACTCGCTTGCACCGTCCGTATGAGCTATCATTCCGGCTATTCTAGCGCTTTGCCCTTCATAGACGTAAGCGTTCGTTTCATCGTCCCAAACCTTGACGTTAGGATACGCTGCAACGAGCCTTCTAGTGCCGAAGTCCCCCATCTTTACTATCGCCGCGGCCGCGTCCTGGGCTTTTAGATCTACGATGCCGGTTGCTTTTAGCCTGGTAGCTACTTTTTCTATCTCGCCTTTTACAGCGTCTTCGTGGCTAAACTCGGGCGATATAATTAAATTAGGGTTATATCCGAAGCGAGATTTTGCTTTGGTTAGCTCTGATATAGCCTTTTTGCACTCGGTGATCTCGTCATTCGTGTCGCTATCGTCGTCTTTGGTAAATACGCTTAATATTATTTGCGTATTTACCGCCTGATCTTCGATGCCTTTTAGAGCCCTATAAATCGAGCCTTTTTTAAAGGCTTGGCTCGCGTCCTTTTTGGCTTTGTATTTTGCCTCTAACGCTTCAAGCGCCTTTGCCGTCGTCATGAAAAAATGCAGGCCGTTTTCTAGGACCTCCTCGTATCCGGCGATTCCTATGGGCGTAACGCTTTCTACGCTGATAGGTCTTGCGGCCTCGGCGCTTATGGTTACGTTTACTCCGAACTTTGCTGCCATACTATCTCCTTTTAAAATTTATTGATGATTTCCACTTGAAATTCTTTTTTGAACGTCAGCCCTATAAAAGCTTCCAGCGCTCTTTTGCTGTCGCCGACTCCGTATTCGTCCGCCTTATTTCCAAGCAAGATGCACCCCTGCGTATCTTTTGCAATATTGCCGCTATGGATGAGTATGCATCTATCTTTCGGCACTTTTTCATTAAAAAGTAATGGCTAAAGCCTTTGAAATTTGTCGCTTTCATACCAAGTCGTTTGGTAAACTCCGGCCGGTATCCGCTTATCGCGGCCGCGCTCTACGGTATCCGGGCCCGCGGGCTCGAGCGTAAAGCCCTCTAGCAGCACGCGCCCATCTTGCGAAACTAGGCGAAATCTGCCTATCGTGCCGTCATAAATCTCTTTAATCCTCTCGACTATCAGCTTCATTTTTGCTCCATTATTTGATTAAATTTATCATTGCGACCGCGATCAATATAGCCGCCGCAATAATCACGAATTTCTTTGTTGAGGGCTTCATTGTTTTATCCTTTTAAACGGGTTTATCGCCCAAACCGTTTGCAGGACTTTCTTATCGTTCTCGTCCATATACGTATGCTTGTTATCCTCGCGCATCCCGACTATGTCCATCAGCTTCCACCCTAGATAGATACGGCAGTACCATTTTGAGTTGCCGTAGCGTATCTCGCGGTAGTAGCCGAAACGTTCGCGCCCGTCTTTCATCTTGCATGTGACTAGGCACTCGGTCGATTTTTGCCCTTTGTTGTACGTTGCAAATACGTCACCTTGAGTGCGCACGGTGTTTGCGTCGATGTCCTCGACGCGCACGCCTAGATACTTCGCGCTGAATACGCCTATGCGGTTGCGATACAACCAACAAAGGCGCGCAAAGTACGTCCTATTCTTGCCGTTTGGGAAATGCTCATTCCTCCAGCCGTCATCGCCATTAACCCCATAATCCGGATCATCAAACCACGCCGCCCATCTCGGCAGCTTTTCGCTCTCCTTGCCGCAAAAAAGTAGTGCGATCGGCACTACGAAAAAGGCGAGTATCTCAAGCGGAAGCTCTATTGCAAAGTTTCTAGCTACCGTTAGCCATTGTTTGAGTGTTGGTTTCATTTTAACCCCTTTAGCTCTTCGTAAGGGATGATTGTTTCATAAAAATATCCCTTATCGGCATCTGAAGCATTAGGTAGAAACGCTATTTTGAGGCCTTTGGCACTCTCTTGCGCACAAAGAACATGCACGGGTAATCTAACCGGATTTTGACCGTTTACTAGGTCAAAAAGATCTGTATAAACGTTTTGCGGTTTATTTGAAGAAATATTATTATTCATAAAATTCCATCCCCTACTTGTCCTTCGAGCTAAATACCTAGTGCTTCTTAGGATCAGTATCTCTTCGCCAAGTTCGGCTATAGGCGGGATAGGGCAAGATAAAAGCTCTTTATTTTTATATATCTTAAATCTGTCTTTAAAATTCGTAGACGAGGTACGAAAATACCTGATATAGTAAAAATCATCTCCGTTTCTAAAATATTCGCCGCACTCTGCGACAATATAAAAACCTATAAGATCGGATCCATAAATATCAAATCCGTCAAAGGGCGTGTCTGAAAGCGCAACCTCTTGCGATACTAATTTTTTTCCGCTTTTGCTTATTTTAAAGACTTTTTGCGGATAATCGTTGCTTAGCCTAGTCCTAACTATGTAATCGTCTATAACGAAGCAAGGGTGGTTATGGAAGTTAAATTCTGCAACCTCTTGATCGTCAGTCGTAGAAATTTTCATACCGACAGTACGGCTACGCCATAGAGGGTATTTCGGGGCGATATAGCTCGTGTATTCTAAGTTGCTTATATTCGTAGTTCCCGCTCTTTTCCATTCGCCTTTTGTTTCGTTATATACATGAACTTCACAGTCAAACGAGCCAGTCATTTTTCGCCGAAAATAATGTTCGTCTCCTATGCGAAATAAGTATTTCAAACTACCTTCCGAACTGGATTCCATATTTATTTTTGCCATAGGTTCGTAAGCGCCGAAATACGGCGTAAAATCGGTAAAAACCGGATTAAGCGTCTGCCTGCTTGATTCTACCTTTGTTATGGCGT
>CAUSIL010000089.1:0-7656 GCA_963531395.1 uncultured Campylobacter sp. | reverse complement strand
TGGCGTCAAAAAAGACGCGCAAAAAGCAGGCGAAATCTGGCGCAAAGCCTGCGAAGCAAAGGACGGGATGTCGTGCTTTAATCTCGGCGCGCTTTACTACAACGCAATGCTCGGCGAAAAAGACGTAGCTAGTGCAAAAAACTATTTGCAAAAGGCGTGCGTCTACGGCTGGAACGAGGGCTGCGAAGCCGCAAAACGCTAAAATTTAACCAATAAATTGGACTTGGTTTTTAAAATTTATACAATTAGCAAAACGCAGTTTGGCCGCGGTGCGAGCGGGATTTTAGGGCTGGAGACAAATATGCTGCACGTCATCGCGCTAAACGGTATTATTTTTAGCATTATGCTTATCTTTAACATCGCGGGTCTGCGCCACAGCGGGCAGGAGCTTGAGTTTTTGCGCCTTAGCAAGATTGCCTTTGCGCTTGTCATTGCCGCAGGCGTTTGCAGGGGCTTTTTGGCTTACGTTTGGAGCGGGTTTTACATCCATCTGCCGGCGACCTTTATCGCCGTAGCCTTTGCGCTTTGGTTTACCGATTTTTTAAAATTTTCAGAGATAACGAGTTTAGCGACGATCCGGAGTAGATTTATTTTGCTTTGGATTAAATTTTAAAATTTGACTCAACCTGTCGCTAATTTTTGTATAATAACGAAAAATAAACGCAAAGGAAGACTCTTGAAAAACCAAAAGTCGAGAGAGAGAGAGAGAGAGAAGTCTCTCTACAAGATGGTACCATTCAAAAAAGCCCGTTAAATTTTACCGTTTTGCTTACGACTTTAAATTTTATTCCCTATATTTTCCCGCGTTTTTACTACTATGCACTTTTAAACAATTCAAAAATATCCATTTTCTACAGAAAATTTCAAAACAAGCAAAAAGGAGGTTGGTTTTAAGCGATAAATTTAATCTACGGCGCTCGTATTGGAGCTAAATTTTAAATCAAAAGGAGAAAAATATGTTTTTAAATTTATTGAGCGAAGAGTCTAAAAAGGCGTTTTTAGAGCTTGCTTTAATATGCGCCAAATCAAGCGAATATAGCGCGGAAGCCGAAAATGAAGTGCTAAAAAGATACTGCGACGAAATGGGTATAGAGGTACCCAAAAAGACATTTAGGGCCGATTTTATAGTAGATGCTTTTACTAGCGATAGGGCTAAATTTAACGCAGAGATAGAGGAGATAGTAAAAACCATCATAACCTTTAGTTTTACAGAAGCTAAAAGAATTGTTTATTTTGAGTTGTTTGCGATGATAGACGCAGACGGCGTAAAAGATAAGCTAGAAGAGGCGATATTAACAAAAGTATACGATGCTATCGATGCAGGTGATCTTGAGATACTAGCATCTACCGTAAATAGCCACTTTAGAGCTTTTTGCGATATAGAAAAACTTCACGATCAAACTAGAAAGGCTTAAAGATGTTTTTAAAAGATTTAGCAAACGAAGAGATAAAAGAAAATTTCATTAGGCTAGCGGCCGTTTTATTTGTATCGTGCAATACCGATAAAACTACCGGCCAAGATACGATCTCCGCTTTATCTAAGCCTATTTATGAGCCTATTTATAAGGTATTCGGAAATCATACGGATGAAAAAGAGCAAAAAAATATTATACTTAGCAGCTATGTTGCGGAAGCTGGATTAAACGAATTTGATCTGCAAGGTGCGATAGATGATGCTATAGTCGTTGCGAAAATGGAACGTAGCGAGCTTGTTAAGGAGATATATAGTCTAGTTAGCGGTGCCGATTTAAAATTTTACGCCGAGTTTAAGATGCTGTCTATGATCTTGGAGCGAAATGATATCCTAAATCTTGCAGAAGAGTCTATAAAAACCGAGCTTAAAGCAAGCGATGAGATAATAAGTTTATGCGATAGTTGGGTAAAGAGCGCTTTATTCTTTATAAACCGCGCTAAACAAGAGCTAAAGATAAAATGACGTTTCCGTGTGATGCTTGCGGTATTTGCTGCAGACACATTAGAGGCATAAGGGAACTTGAGCATTTTATGCTGGATGACGGTAGTTGCGTAAATTTAGATAAAGTTAGCAATCTTTGTAAAATTTACGAAACGAGGCCGCAAATTTGTAGGATAGAGCAGATGTACGAGGCGAAGTTTAAAAGATACTTCAGCAAAGAGGCGTTTTACAAACTAAACGAAAACGCCTGCAAAAAACTAAAAGAAATTTATAAAGGATAAAATATGCCGTTACCGTTAATACCCGTGGTTTTGGGAGGAGCTTCCCTTTTGGCAGGAGCTTTCGGAGCTAAAAAAGGCTATGACGCTTATAGCGATAAAAAAGATGCCGATAGATATAATAAAAACGCAAGTGCGATATTTGAAGAGTCGCAAAACGCGCTTGATAAACAAAGAAAGACAACAAATAGCGACATAGTAAAATTCGGCGAATATAAACTTGGTATTTTTAACTCTTCGATGCTTAAATTTATAGATATTTTTTCTAGGATTGTAAATTTCGAATACGAGCAAGATATGGGCTTGGATGACGAATTTAACGTAACTGAAAAAGAATTTGAAGCGCTAAAGGCTGCGATTTTGGATATAAAAACTATGCTTGGAGGCGGAGTAGCTAGCGTAGGTGCGGGTGCTGCGGCAGGATTTGGAGCATTTGGATTAACCGGAGCTTTGGCGACTGCTAGTACGGGTACGGCTATCGGCTCGCTTAGCGGAGTAGCTGCCACAAATGCCACTTTGGCTTGGCTTGGGGGTGGGTCGCTAGCTAGCGGAGGACTCGGTATGGCGGGAGGTATGGCGGTTCTAGGCGGCTTGGTGACAGGGCCTGCATTAGCGGTTGCCGGCTGGGTGCTATCTGCAAAAGCAGAGGCTGCCAAAAATGAAGCCTACTCTAATCTGCAAAAAGCAAGAGCTATAGAAGAGAGTAATAAAACCGTCATACTACAGCTGCAAAGCGTAAGTAACACCATAAAATCGGTCACGAATACGCTATCTAAACTTACGGGATTTTTTAACGATCCGTTACTAAAAAATCTTGAGAATTTAGTTAATGAAAACAACGACGCTAGTCTCTACTCGCAGGCACAGCGAGCTGTCGTGGAGAACGCCTTATATATGGCTCAAACTATAAAAAATCTCTTAAGCGTCGCGCTAATGGACGAAAATGGCGAAATAACAAAAGAGATAAGAGAAGCCAGGATGAAAGCCGATAGGATGCTAAAAAAGATGGCAAGCATCGACGCTAAATACAAATAAGATTATCTAAATTTAACCCCTTGGCGAAGCTTTTATCTACCTTAGCTTCGCCTAATCGCAAGGAGATAGGATGTCAAAAGCTATTTACGAAGAAATAATAGACGAGATAGGAACGCAGACGCTGGCAAGATTTGGACTAAATATTTTTAGTCTAAATACATATGCCGGATACGAAGCTAGCATAGCGATGACGAATGAAGCCGTTTATACGCATAATGCAAATAAAAATAAAATAAAGCCTACTCAAAATAATCCCGACGAATACTCTAGCTACCGAGGCGATATATTTGATGCTTTGCACTCTAGTACCCTAAATCTAAAGAGTGCTTTAGACGGTAGCGGCGAGAGGTCATATAGCACTGATAGGCTTTATGAGATACAAGAGACGCAAAAGATAAACGAGCAAATAAAAAAGGGCGAAAAGCCTAAAGTTTTACCTAAATTTTATGAGTTTATAATGACTAACTACGCAGACGAAGTTAAAAATATGGATTTTAACTCAAAAGAGCTGCAAAATTTAGCTACTTCCGGTAACTATAAAAGCAAAAAACTAAAAAACCATGAATCTACCGACTCGGTAACTTTTGATAAAAACGGAAAAATAATCAAAAAAGAGCAACTAAAAACAACGAAAAATCCCGAAAGCCAGTTTTTACAAACTCCAAACGGCATAGACGCTACCAAAGAAAATGATAAAAATAATGCCTTTATGGTGAATGAGGACAAAAGCGATATTTCGTACATAACAAGTCAAGACGGCTCGAAAATTTACATAAAACACAAAGACGGGAGCGATATTTATAAATACATAGAAAATAACGATAATATAACCGTACCTTACGATGATTACGTGTTTTGCAAAGAAGAGCTGGAAAAAATAATAAACGATACGAGTAAACCGCAGGAAAAAAGATTAAGAGCCAAGCAGGCGCTAGAAAAGCTAAATAAAAATAATCTGCTAAACCGAACGATGCTAGAAAATCCGCGAACTACGGCCGCAACCGTACAGTCTGTCGTAGCTGCCTCGCATATAGCACAAGCTGGACTATCCGATGCTACAGTTGTATGTTTATCTACTCTGGCTAATGGAGCGATATATGAGATAAAAGACGCTTTTATCGGCGGTTCTGAAATATCGCTAATCAAGCGCTTGGAGAGGCTAATAAAAAAATCGCTGGAGCCTTTTGCACAAACTTTTAAAAGAGGAGCGGGCTTTGGAGCTATAGATATTTTAATAAAAAGCCTAGCGCAAATTTTGACCCAAATAGGCAAAAGAATAGCCAAGTTGTGGGATAGCGTAAGAACTAGCGCAAAGTCTATATATAACGCTATTTGCGACTATGTAAGCGGTAAAATAAAAACTTTTGGCGAGATGGTAAGCGTAATCGTAAAGTCGCTATTCTCAGCTGCCATGGTTTTTGGCTCGGCGCTACTAGAAACTCAGCTAGACGCGTATCTAGCGCCTATTTTAACCCCTACCATTTCTAGTATTTTATCACCTGCTATAACCATCGTGCTTTGCTCTATCGCGGTAGTAATGGGAGCTAAATTTATAGATAAGGCGCTGTCTTGTTTTTTTGGCGTGTATGCACAGCTTCAAAAATCAAGGCAAAAGGCTGCGGAGATTTCTGCCCTAGCTGATGAGGTATTGCCAGAGTTAGTAAAAGACAATGATAAAATAGAAGAGCTAATGAAGACGAAATTTAAGCAAATAAGCGCGAGCCTAGAAAGTTCGTTTGAGACTTTGCAAAAGGCTTTTAGTAGAGACGACGGGGAACTTTTGCTCCAAAGTCTGATATCTATAAACGATATATACGGTAAGAAGCTAAAATACACCGATAAAGAAGAATTCTGGAATGCGGCGCTTAGCGGCGATATCATCAAAATATAATCTTTTTGGTTAAATTTACATTAGTCGGCTATCTGCTAGGTTGCGCAAATTTAGGCTCGCTTTACGAGCAGGGGCTCGGCGTCAAAAAAGACGCGCAAAAAGCGGGCGAAATCTGGCGCAAAGCCTGCGAGGCAAAGGATGGGATGTCGTGCTTTAATCTCGGCGTACTCTACTACAACGCAATGCTCGGCGAAAAAGACGTAACTAGCGCAAAAAACTATCTACAAAAGGCGTGCATCTACGGCTGGAACAAGGGCTGCGAAGCCGCAAAAGCGATAGAAAAAGCCGCAAAACGATAAATTTGCCTAAATTTTAATGTTGGTCGAAAGCGGTGCAAAATTCAATTTGGATCGCAGATTATTTGCGCTCAAATTTGCTCGCGTTTTATGTCAAATTTGACGGGTTGATTCGCAAATAACCGCGGCGAAATTTACCCAAAAGCGGCGAGTTAAATTTGCTCTTTCAAAATTTAACGAAAAAAAAATGCGTCAAATTTAGCTTAAATTTTACAAAGTAAGCCCAAATTTCATCAAATTTCGCTCTCTTTTAGCTGCTCGATTTTAGCCGCTACGCTCCTATTCGTCACCTTTTCGATCTCCTCGCTCGTTGCGGTCATTATCGCTTCAAAGCTACCGTAAAATTTAACGAGCTTTGCGATACTGCCTGCCGATACGCCCGCGTCTGCTAGCTTGCTAGCGCCCAGATCTTCTTTGCGCTTGGTTTTTTGATGAAAGGTAATCGCAAATCGGTGCGCCTCGTCGCGAAGTCGCTGGAAAAACTGTAGTCGTCTATCGCCCGTTGGTAGCGTAAATACGCCGCTGCTAGCATAAATTTTATCCCTCGCGCCACCTTTTGCACGGTGGGCTTTTGCGTCTATTTTTTCTTTTGAGATGGCGAGTATATCGACGTTTGCGCCGCTACTAGCGATGATATCCGTAGCAAGATCCAGCAGCGCCTGACCGCCGTCGATGAGCCAGAGATCGGGCGGGCTAAGCTTGTCAAACCGCAAAGCGCGCTCTGTGAGCATCTGGCGCATCTGATCGTAGTCGTTTGCGTGGGAGAGGTGCATGTGGCGGTAGTGCTCTTTGGCGAAGTTTCCATGCTCAAAGCGCACCATCGCACCGACCGCGGCCGCGCCGAACATATGCGAGTTGTCAAAAGTCTCGATGACGTGCGGCGCGCATGCGAGGCCGAAATACTCTTTTAGCTCGTCTAAAAACGCGTCGTCGTGGGTTTTTAGGTACTTTTGGATAAAGACTTGCGCGTTTGTTAGCGCCATCTCGCAGATGCGCTTTTTCTCGCCGATTTTAGGCACCGATATGCTAAATTTACGGCCGTGGCGAGCGGTCAAGATCTCCTCCACGAGGCTAGCGTCCTCAAAGGCCTCAAGCGCGTAAATTTTCGCGCTCACGACGGGCGCGCCAGCGGGAAAGCTCTCTAAAACGATTTGTTTGTACGCGTCGTTTAGGTCGCCTTGCGAGCTCATTTTGGCGTTCGTTATATTTTGATACACGCCGCTGATCTTGCCGCCGTGCACGCTAAAACGCACCGCGCAAAGCAAATTTTGCTCCGCGCCCACGGCAAAAACCTCAAAATCCTCGAGCTTAGCCAGATCGACCTCGATTTTGACGTCTAGATCCTTGATCGCGTTAATTTTATCGCGCACGAGGGCGGCTTGCTCGTAGTTTTCGTTTTGGGCGTATTTGTTCATCAAATTTACGAGCTTTGGCAGCATAGAAAGCGGGTTATTTAGCGCTGCGATCGCACCCTCTACGACCTTGGCGTAGTCTGCGGGCGAAATTTTGCTGATGAGAGGGGCTTCGGAGTAACCGATTTGATAGGGCAGATATGCGCCCGTGGCCTTGAGCGCGCTTTTGCTTTGCACGAGTTTAAAGCTTAGTCTTAGCGCATCTAAAAGCTCGCGAGCGCCGCGAAAATACGGCCCGAAATACTTGACGTTTTTGCCTCGGACGATCTTGCGCGTGATCTCAAAGCGCGGGAAATCCTCGTCCAAATTTACGTAGATGTAGGGGTAGGTCTTATCGTCGCGCAGCAAGATGTTGTATTTGGGTCTTAGTTGCTTGATGAAGGAATTTTCCAGTATCAGCGCGTCGGCTTCGCTGGGAGTCACTATATACTCGAGGTGTACGGCCTCGCTGATCATCTTGTGGATGCGCGGGCTAACCTTGGGCGAGGGGGCGAGCGCGGGCGTAAACGAAAAGTAACTTTTAATGCGGTTTTTTAAAATTTTAGCCTTGCCGACGTAAAGAAGCTTGCCGGCCTTGTCGAAATACTGATAAACGCCGGGCTGGGCAGGTAGCGAGCGGATCTCGTCGATTAGCAAAATTTGGCTCCCGTCGGTAAATTTGCGCTTTGGATTAAATTCAGCCAAATTTGATTCATTGCGTCCCGCTTGATTCTTTGGCTAAATTTTGCTTTATAGCAAGGCGAATTTTTTCAAATCCTTCGAAAATCCGCTCGCTTTTGGCTAAATTTACAAACTCTCCTTTGGCAGGCTCGGCATAAGTCAAAATTCG
>CAUSIL010000088.1:0-7689 GCA_963531395.1 uncultured Campylobacter sp. | reverse complement strand
TAAGGAGAAATTTATGTTTGACGAGATTAGATTTAATACGATTGAAAGGCTTCCAAACTACGTATTTGCCGAGGTAAACGCTATAAAAATGGCCGCGCGCCGAGCGGGCGAGGATATCATCGACTTTTCAATGGGAAACCCCGAAGGTCGCACGCCTCAGCACATCGTCGATAAGCTCTGCGAAAGCGCACAAAAAGACAAAACCCACGGCTACTCGGCAAGCGCGGGTATCTACAAACTGCGCCTAGCCATCTGCAACTGGTACAAGCGCAAATACGGCGTAAATTTAGACCCCGATACCGAGGCTGTCGCCGTTATGGGTAGCAAAGAGGGCTTCGTACATCTAGCCCAAGCGATAGTAAATCCGGGCGACGTAGCCGTTGTACCCGATCCTGCATACCCGATCCACACGCAGGCGTTTTTATTTGCCGGCGGTAGCGTGGCAAAGATGCCGCTAAAATACAACGATAAATTCGAGCTTGACGAAAATAAATTTTTTGAAGATCTACTTCACACGATCCACTCAAGCTCGCCGAGGCCTAAATACGTCGTCGTAAATTTCCCGCACAATCCTACAACCGTAACCGTGCAAAAAAGCTTCTACGAGCGGCTAGTGGCGATGAGTAAACAAGAGCGCTTTTACGTGATCTCCGACATCGCCTACGCCGACCTCACGTTTGACGGATACAAGACGCCGAGCATATTTGAAGTAGAAGGCGCAAAAGACGTCGCCGTCGAGTGTTACACCCTATCAAAAAGCTACAATATGGCCGGCTGGCGCGTAGGATTTTTATGCGGAAACAAGCGACTTTGCGCCGCTCTTAAAAAGATAAAATCATGGGTCGATTACGGTATGTTTACCCCGATCCAAGTCTCAGCAACCGTCGCGCTAGACGGCGATCAAAGCTGCGTCGAGGATATCCGTCAAATTTACGAAAAACGCCGCGACGTGATGCTAGAAGCCTTTGCAAGCGCCGGCTGGGAAATGCATAAGCCAAGCGCCAGTATGTTTATCTGGGCGAAAATCCCGCCGCAAGTAGGAAACATCGGCAGCCTCGAGTTTTCAAAGCAGCTGCTTACCAAAGCTAGCGTCGCGGTGAGCCCGGGAATCGGCTTTGGAGAGGGCGGCAACGACTACGTGCGTCTCGCTCTTATAGAGAACGAAAATCGTATCCGCCAAGCTGCGAGAAACGTCAAAAAATATCTGAAAGAATTTGCATGAACATAGCCATTTTAGGCGTCGGTACGGTCGGAGAAGCCGTAGCTAAAATTTTACTCCAAAACAAAAAACTAATCGCGGCAAGATGCGGCGAGGAGATAGTTCCGGTCATCGGCGTCGTTAGAAATTTAAGCAAAAAAAGAGACGTCGCCATCCCTCTCACGGACGATATAGATAGCGTCCTAGGGCGCGAGGATATCGACGTTTTCGTCGAGCTTATGGGCGGCGTAGAGGAGCCGTTTAGGGTCGTTAGCAAAATTTTAGAGCGCAAAAAAGCCGTCGTAACGGCAAACAAAGCGCTACTAGCCTATCACCGCTACGCCTTGCAAAATTTGGCGCAAAACACGCCGTTTGGCTTCGAGGCTAGCGTCGCGGGCGGCATACCTATCATCAGAGCCCTTCGAGAGGGCCTTAGCGCCAACCACATCCTAAGCATCAACGGGATTTTAAACGGCACGAGCAACTACATCTTAACCTCGATGATGAGTAAAGGCTCAAATTTCGCAGACGCGCTAAAAAAAGCACAGGGGCTAGGCTACGCCGAGGCCGATCCGACCTTTGACGTCGGAGGCTTTGACGCGGCGCACAAGCTACTGATCCTAGCTAGCATCGCATACGGCGTACACGGCAACCCCGAAGACATCCTGATAGAAGGCATCGAAGGCATCACGCCCGAGGATATCTTTTTCGCTAACGACTTCGAGTACGTCATCAAGCTACTAGCCATCGCCAAAAAAACCGGCGACAAGGTCGAACTACGCGTACATCCGGCGCTAGTACCCAAAGATAAAATGATAGCCAAAACTAGCGGCGTGACAAATGCCGTGAGCGTAGTAGGCGACGCGGTCGGCGAGACGATGTTTTACGGTCCGGGCGCAGGCGGTCCGGCTACGGCAAGCTCGGTCATCAGCGATCTGATCGACATCGCTAGAGACGGCAAATCTCCGATGCTAGGCTACAAAGCGCCGTTTGAGATAAATGCGCTGGGGCTCCTAGATCCGAGCGAAATTCGCACGAAGTATTATTTTAGACTTAGAGTCGAGGACAAGGTCGGCGTACTAGCTAAAATCACGAATTTAATGAGCGAAAATAACCTCTCTATCGATAGCCTGCTGCAAAAACCAAAGGACGAAAGTCCGTATGCGACGCTATTTTTCACGACGCACACTAGCGTGGAAAAGGACGTGAGACGCACTATGGAAATTTTGCAAGAGCAAGAGTTCGTAAAAGAAAAGCCTTTTATGATGAGGATAGAAGAGTAAAATTTGGGGCTTAGGGCGTATCTTTTCGGCATGAGCTCGGAGGATTTGGCTTGCGATTTTTTGCTAAAAAACGGCTGCGAGATACTCGCTAGAAATTTTAGCTCCAAATTCGGCGAGATCGACGTCATCGCCAAAAAAGACGGCGTTTTGCGCTTCGTCGAAATCAAAGCTACGCAGGGCGACTACGAGGCGGAGTACCGCCTCACGCCCGCTAAATTTAATAAAATTTTAAAAACTATCGACTTTTATCTGCTACAAAACGGCGCAAATGCCGATTTTCAGGTCGATTTGATTGCGATAAAAAAGGGCGAGATAAAGTGGATAGAAAATATTAGTTTGTAAAAATTCTTATTTAGCTAAAATTTAAATACTTTCGTGTATAATTACGACTATCTTTAAAAAGGAGAATAAAATGGGAAAATACGTAGAACTAACGACTGCGAATTTCGACGTCGCTAAAGAGGGCGTCGCGCTAGTAGATTTTTGGGCGCCTTGGTGCGGACCTTGCCGTATGCTTGCTCCGGTCATCGACGAGCTAGCCGAGGAGTTTGAGGGCAAAGCTAAAATTTGCAAAGTAAACACCGACGAGGTACAAGACCTAGCCGTAGAATTCGGCATCCGCTCGATCCCTACGCTTCTATTTTTCAAAAACGGCGAAGTCGTAGAGCAAATGGTCGGCGCACAATCAAAACAAGCCATTGCCGATAAGCTAAATTCGCTGCTTTAATGGTTTTTAGACGAGGAGGAAGCCTGCTTCCTCTCACCTCCGTTTTTGCGTCCTTTATCGGTGCAGCGCTGGTAGCAGGCGTATTTGCTTACAATAATTACAGATTTTCGCAGTATAAATTCGTAAATTTTAACGAGCTGGTTTTTTACGAGCAGGCTCAAATTTTTGCACCCCAAGACGATAAATTTTTACTCGTGGTTTTTAGCTCCAACCAATCAAACTGGAGAGAAATTTTAAAAACTTCGACTAAGGATTTAAAAATCGTAGCCGTGGACTTGCTCCAAAAACGCGCTCCTAGCGAGGGAAATATAAATTTCGTCGTATCGGATATAAATACGATTTTAAGGCTGATGCACGTCCTAAATATCACGTCTTTGCCCGCCAGCGTGGAGCTAAAGGCGCAAAAGGGCGGCATTTATAAACAAGATTCTAAAATAAATAAAATTTAAAGGAAAAAATATGTTAGATTTAGCGATCATCGGAGGCGGTCCTGCCGGACTTAGCGCGGGACTTTACGCCACTCGCGGCGGACTAAAAAACGTCGTAATGTTTGAAAAAGGTATGCCCGGCGGCCAGATTACGAGCAGCTCCGAGATAGAAAACTATCCCGGTCAAAAAGCGCCCGGCGAGAGCGGCATCGACTTCATGAGTACGTGGGTCGCGCAGTGCACGCATTTTGGACTAAAGCACGAGATGGCGGGCGTTGAGCGCGTAGTAAAAAATGCCGACGGCAGCTTCACGGTCAAGCTTGAAGGCGGCAAAGAAGAACTCGCCAAAGCAGTCATCGTAGCCACAGGCTCTACTCCGCGCCGCGCGGGCTTTGCGGGCGAGGACGAGTTTTTCGGCAGAGGCGTGAGCACCTGCGCGACCTGCGACGGATTTTTCTATAAAAACAAAGAAGTCGCGGTTCTGGGCGGCGGCGACACGGCGATCGAGGAGGCCTTATATCTAGCCAACATCTGCTCGCGCGTCTACATCATCCACCGCAGAGACGAGTTTCGCGCCGCTCCCGTCACGCTAGAAAAGGCTCGCGCTAACGCCAAGATCGAGTTTATCACTAGCGCCACGATCAAGCAGGCTTACGGCGACAAAGCAGGTCTTGCAGGCCTGATCATAAACACGAAAGATGGTGAGCGCGATCTAAAAGTACCGGGCGTTTTCGTATTCGTCGGACTTAACGTAAACAACGACGTCCTTCGCCAAGAAAACGGCGAGTTTTTGTGCGATATGGAGGCAGGCGGCCAGGTTAGCGTCGATCTAAAAATGCAAACTAGCGTGCATGGGCTATTTGCCGCGGGCGACATCAGAAAAGACGCGCCAAAACAAGTCATCGTGGCCGCAGGAGACGGTGCAGTAGCGGCCCTTAGCGCGCTTAGCTATATAGAGAGCTTACACTAAGATTTCTCAAATTTAGCCGAGCTTTTCGGCTAAATTTTCTCTTTTTACTTCAAATTTCCTCAAATTTACTCCCGCATTTTTCAAATTTCCCACACAAATTTCACTCAAATTTAACCGTCCTTTGGCTAATATTTCGCAAATTTAGTCATAAGCAAAAGGATCAAATTTGCAAAGCTTTTTTAAATTTATATTCACACTCGCAGCCTTTGCCACTATCCTCTTTTATCTTTCCTTTTTGGGAGTTAAATTTGATAAATTTGGATCAGGCTCTATGCCGACAGGTTTTACCGTCACTCCAGACACTAAAATAGACCCAAACTCCGAGCTAAGCAAATACGTAACGCAAGAGGAGATAGACGACTTTGGTTTTAGGTGCCTGGATATCGCTTGCGATAAAGAGAAAAACGCTATGCTCGTACCTTTAAGAGCCGCTCTTGACAGAAAAGATACCGATTTCGTAGTTAAATTTATAAAAGATAACAACCTAACCGCCGACGTTAGGATGAGAGACAAAAGAACTCCACTGATGTACAGCTCTTTTAGAAACGACGTAAACACCTTTAATGCCTTGCTAAATTTAGGAGCGGATATAATGGTTAAAGATAGATTCGGTCTATCTCCTATGGCCTACGCCATTATGCTAAACTCCCTAGATACGACTAAGATGCTACTAGAAAAGGGGTTAAATTTGAAGAGGTGGAGTATGTATCTTATTATATGATTAGCTCAAAAGATAGCTATGAGTGGATATCGTCGCTCGTGATAGAGGACGACAATATATCCATAAACTACGCGATATACCCCGATCATCCCGAACGATATCCCGATATAGATATAAATAATCTCGTCTGCGTCGATACTTGCACAAGAGGCAAGATAGATCCGTTTAAATACGTAGTCTCGAAAAACCTACCCCAAATGGCAGAGCTAATGCTAAGCACGGGGTATAAACCCAAAGAGTTTGAAATGAGTATCGGACTAGAAGGTATAAAAGACGAAGAGAAAAACAGGCCGTTAAAGCTAAGCGGCTGGGCATATCTAGGCAACTACGAAAACTACGAGCCCATGCTTGAGGTATTTATGAAATACGACCTCCCTAATGCTCCGACTAAGGAGCAGCTAAAGGATGCGTATGGGGAGTGCTACGACAACTATTTGCATTACAAAGGCAACTGGATAGACGGGTATATGATAAATAACAAAAGACCTTTTTACGTCAATATGGCTATAAAAAATTTAGAAAAATATTGCACCGATCCAAACGGAACTTTTCAAGACGCGAGATCGTTTATAGCTTGGGCAAACGAGCAAAACAAAGTGGATGCCATATATAGCATGAGAAGGGCAAACAGATTGTCGTATATCGATAATAGAACAAACAATAAGAAACTAAAAATAAATCAATAATCAAGGAATAAAGAATGTCAGAATCAAACAACGCAAACTAAAGCCGATAGATCCGAAAAAGATAGAAGAATTTGACAAATATATAAATTTCTACAAACAACACTGTCCCGACGAAAATGCAACGTTTAAGGACGCTAAAGCTTTTATAAAATGGGCAAATGAAAGAAAAAGGCAATATAAAATAGAAGCATTTATAGATAAATACGAAAAAGACCCAAACAAGGTGATTTACGTAGATAACAACCGAAGTAAATCTAGTTCAAGCTCAAATTTGAAGCAAATAATCTCGGCGCAAAGACGAAGCCTAAAGATAAATTTGAGCTCGCGGCGGCACAAATTTAAAATTTAAGCGGGCAAATTTGACGAGAACGGACGCAAATTTGCCCGTCAAATTTTAAATTTAACAGCTCTCAGCCGAATCTAAAGCCAAATTTGCGCTCGTCGCCCGGGCAGCAAATAAAATTTACCGCCGAGGCTCAAATTTACTTCGCCGAAGCGGGATTATTCACGCTTATCACGACGTTTTCCTCGTCCAGATAGAGCTTTGCTGCGTCTCTTACGTCTTGCTCAGTGAGCGCATTTACCGCCTTTTCGTACTCATCTAAACTCAAAACCTCATCGCCAAAAACCAACTCGCGCATGAGCTCGCGCGTCCAAAACTCGCCCTGAATGTAGGATTGGCGCATTTTTACAAGGGCTGATTTTTTGAAATTTTGCAGATAGCGTTTGACGTCCGCACCGCCTTTTAGCTCGGCGACGTTTGATTTTATCTCGCCTAGCACGGCGTTTACGTTATCAGGCGCCGCCGTAAAGCCAAAATGCGCGGTGAAGCTTTCGTACGGGTATTTTGCGAGATTCATATGCACGCCCAGGCCGTAGACCTGCCCGCGGTCCTCGCGCACGTCCTCGCGCAGCATCATCGAAAGCACCGCAGATAGGGCATTTACGCGCAGTAACTCCGGGCGCGAATACTTCACATTTTCGTTTTTCATTATCATCGCGGCGTCGCTTCGCTGCGTGGTTTGGTAGCTTCGCTTAAACTCTCGCTCGCCAGAAATCGTCCTTACGCCGTCATCGACGAAGTTTTCACGCTGCGCGCGCGCGGGTAAATTTGCCAGATATTTTTGCAAAAGCGGCTCGGCTGCGGTCAAATTTAGATCGCCGACCACGATAAAATCATACGACGCCGCGTTGGTAAATTTATCCTTCACTATCTTTTTTACCTCGTTCATCTGCAGCTCGTTTATGTCCGCGGCATCGAGCGGGTTTGTTCGCGGGTTGTTTTCGTAGAAAAATCTCGCAAATTCGTCACGAAATTTGCGCTCGGGCAGGTTTTTGGTTTTTTCCAGCTTTTCAAGCTCGTTGATTTTTGTCTTTTTTAGCGCGTTTTCGTCAAATCTAGGCTCGCTAAACTCCAAAAACAGCGCGCGCAAAAGCCACTCAAAGTCCGCACTAGCCGAGCTTGCGCTGTATCCTTGCGAAAGCTGATCGATAAATTTGCTATAGCTTAACTGCTTGCCGCTTAGGATTTTAGCCAGGTCGTAGTTGCTAAACTCCCCCGCCCCGCTCTCGTTTGAGACCTCTACGGCTAGCGCGCCCTGCTTTGGCTTGGCCAAATTTGATGTGCCGCCGCGACTAACGGCGCTTAGCCAGACGACGTCTTTTTTGGTTTTTAC
>CAUSIL010000087.1:0-7746 GCA_963531395.1 uncultured Campylobacter sp. | reverse complement strand
AAACAGCGCGATGAAAATAGCCAAAACCGCGTTTGCGCCCAAAAACGCCCCCGCAAGGCCGCTTAGCACGAGATGTATCGACGTAACGCCGATAGGCATATGGATAAAAGACGCCGTAAAAAACATCGCACTGACGGCCGCTACTTTGGGTATCTCGCCGGTTTTTAGCTTGTAAAGCAAACTAGACACCCAAATAACGCAAACGGCCGAGCAAGGCACGACGATCTCGGGTTTTAAAACGCCTTCGCTAATGTGCATTTATTTATACTCTTTGGTTTGCACCCATATGACGGCTCCAAGCTCCACGGGATACTCTTTGCCCTCGTGTTTTATCTTTTGGTCGTCGTCGATGAGCGCGGCAAATCCCCACCAGCCCTCAAGCGGCATAGCAAAGCTAAATTCGCCCTGCTCGTTGGTGTTTACGATCTGTGTTACGTGCGCATCGGACGGAGCTTTTAGCCCTTTGGTATTATAGTACTCCACCTCGACGGTTACGTTTTTGGCGGGCTTGCCTTTATAATAAACCACGCCTGAGAACAAATTTCCCTTATAAAGTCCGTATGGACGCGTTAGCGGCACTATCTCGGCTTTTAGCCCGGTCGGTTTATCCCAGCCTTCACCGTAGCCGTAGGCATCGACGACGGTTTTTGTTATATGCCTTATAAATTTATCCTCCGCAGGTTCGAAATACGGCTTTGGATCCATATAAAACTGATAGACGCCCGGCTCCTTTACGTCGTAGTTAGCCTTAAAGTAGCTAAATTTATCCTCTTTAAGCTCTTTTAGGTCTTTTATCGCCTCTTTTTTACCGTTTATAAAAACGCCCGCCTCGTTTGGAAGGGCTAGATTCATCATATCGCCCTCAAAAGGATGGCTAAATTTGTAAGTAATCTGCAAATTCGCCTCTTTTTCGTCGTCTACGGTCGAATTAGACGGTACGACCATACCAAAATGCGCATAAGCGCTAACGCCTACAAGCATAAGCGCCAAAGACTTGATTTTCATTTTTGCTCCTTTTGAAGGTATTTGGTAAATGAAATTGTACCCCCGTAAAGCTTATTATTTATTAAATCTTCTTGATAAATCATATTTAAAGTATAAGAAAAATATTCTGGTATTATTTACATCTGCATAAAATAATAAAACTGATAACAAAACGCGGCTTAAGAAGTAGTAAAATAGGTACACAAATTTTAGAGCGTCAAGCTACCGTTACAATTCAGTTTACATAGCTTGTATTTACGGGTAATTTTTCGCCGCAGAAGATAGCCTCCAACCGCAAAAACTTAGGGGTGTATAAAAAGCCGCATTTTGAGGACAAACTACTCCGTCTCCAAAATGCGGCAAATTTAAAAAAAGTCAAATTTAACCTATCGCGAGCCAAATAAATTTAGCTCGCTTTTGATTAAATTTACGCCGCTAAAACGCCCAACTAAACTTAGCATTTACGCCGTTTGATTTTACGTTACTGCCGTATGCTCCAACATAGCTAAGGCCGACTCTAAAATTTCTGGTAAATGCAGCCTCTATACCCAGCTCGGTAGTGGCTACGTCTTTTAGCTTTTCACCCTCTAGTTTAGTTGCGCCAAGGCCTGTAACGTTCATATGAGCGCTCGGAGTTTTGTCGCCGAGGAAGCGGTTGTAGGCTATATCGGCTTTTGCGATTAAGCCTACGCCGTCCATGGTAAATGCTATACTAGGTTTTACGCCTACGCTTGCGACTTGCAAATCTCTATCCTCGTTTCTGATCTGCACCGAAGAATTTGCTACGTCGTCGTTTTTAGAACGGATATAGGTTAGCCCCGCATAAGGCTCCAGACTAAAGCCGTTTTCATAGCTTAGCCCCGTATAGGCGATCTGAGCAAATGCGCTAATCGCTGATGCGTCGGCGTCTTTATACTCGTAAGCCAAAGGAGCGTATGAGCTAACGACTCTTTTTTCTTGATCAAATTTCGAGTAGATAGTGCCTAGGCTGATTTTGATAGGATCAAGTCCTATATCGCCGTAGATACCCGCATGCGCGTCTTTGCTTTTGGCCGCCTTGCTATCGCCTAGTTTGTGATTTGTTTTGCCAAGCCCTACGAATACGCCAGCTTTCGAGCTATCTCCCACTAGAAAATCGACGCCTACTAGATTCGTAAATGCATTCGTACCTAGTCTACCGCCGGCGTTATTGTCAGAAGTCACCCTGCTTGCGCTACTAAGTAGCCAAAGCTCAACTCCCGTGTCGATATCGGCTCTTTTAGCTCCGTTTTTGTTTTTAACCGAATTTGCGAGCACAAACGAGTCTATAGCGGAGTTATTTTGCGCTTTAAAGTCTAAATCGTTTGAAAAAGCGCCAAAGTATGCCGCCGCTACGTTATGAGTGACTCCGAGCATAGACGAATAAATAGCGCTGCCCGGATTTGCCTCGACTAATCTTGCAAACGACTTCTCGGCGCTAGTAGAGGCTACCTCCTCCATGCTTTTGCCTTTTTGCAAGGAAAGAGCTAAATTTGAGCCGGTAGCAACTTCTTTAGCGGTTTTAAAGAATGCATAGCTATCCTCGACGCTAGCCAAATTTACTCCCGCAAAGTTTCCGCTCGCACTTAGGGTTTTCTTTAGAGTAGGATTTGCCGCCAAATTTGCAAGCTCGGCGTTTGATAACATAGCCGCTTTCAATAAAGAGCCCTCTTTAAAGGTTAAATTTAGGTTATGTGCGTCGTCGTTAACTACGAATGCGCCGCCTGCGTTTATAACAGCATTAACTTGCGTAGCGTCGCTTGCCTTGGTCGTGCTCACGAAACCGCTAGCACTTGGCGTTTTGTAAGCAATAGCGTTTAAAACCTCAAATTCGCCGCCCCTATGGACGTTTACGCTTCTTGAAGACGAGATTGATTGATTTAGAGCCGAGATTTTACCGCCGTATATATCGACCGCTCCGGTAAAGCTATTATCTCCGGCAAGAGTCAAAGCGCCGTCTCCTCTTTTAGTTAGCGAGCCTTCATAGCCCTCGGCCGCTCTTGCGGCCCTAGCCTGCTCTCTTGCGGTTTCAAAGGTCATCTCGGCTTTTTCTTCCGCGCTCAAATTCGGCTTAGCGTTAAGAGTCGCTTTTCTAGCCGCCCAAGCCGCAGCGTCGCTATCGTCCTCGGTTTTTCTAAATTTGATGGCGACGTCTGAAATGTTATTTGTCCAGATATCGTCTTGATCCATCGCGACGTCGAAGTTTCCTAAAAACTGTCCAGGACCGAACATCGCCTTGCCAAGATCGAGTATGCCCCAACCCCAGACATTGCTAGGCACGCCCTCGCCGTCGCTACCCCAACGCTCTAGCATACCGCCGGCGCCGTGACCGGCTCTTAGCGTCCTTTGTCTAGCCGTAGTTAGCATCGTTTCTCTAACATGAGGGATACTCATATACGGATAGCGCTGCATTATAACGCCTAAAGCCCCGCTAGCGTGCGGAGCGGCCATAGAGGTACCGCCAGATGATTTATATATAGCCTTGCCGTATGTCGCATTGTCGGTAAGCTCGACGTATGCGGAATAGATCTCTTCGGCCGGCGCAGCGATCGTCCACCACTTCGAGTGGCCGGCAAGGTTAAATTCTTGAATGTCCGAAGACGCCTTATATCCTCTTATGTATTCGCTAGAATCATTAGGATAACCGTCCGCGCCCGTTTGGCCGGTAACGTTAACCCAATAATCCTCGGCATCCGGCCTAAAATAAGGCAATGCCGCACGCGTGAAAGACTCAGCCATCAAGCTTCTGTTTCCGGCCGTAAATACCTGAATAACGCCCCTTTTTACCGCTACCTCGTAAGCCGCGTCCAAGAAGCTTTTTTCACCGCTAGTTACGAACTGATAATAAGCCTTTTTCGCCTCGTTTATATCTTTTAAATTTATATGGTCTTTTGCTGCGGTAGTTTGATTGGCTACCTTCACGTCGTAAAATTCCACGTCGTATTCTGGTACGGCTCTCCAGTCGTAAGTAGGCTTATATCCGAGTGCGCCCGCAAAGGACGAATTTACGCGCCTATTCGAACCCCAGCTATTGTTTATCACCTTTGCGCCCGCATCGGCCAAAGCGGTGTAGCCCTTTAGAAAGTAGTTGTAGTCTTGGTTTGGTCCATACGTCATATTGTCGTTGCCGCCGGTATTTGCGGAGTATAGCTGCGCGCCGAACGCCACGCCGTGCATACCGCTACCGTCTCTGCTAGCCGCCATCGTGCCGCCCACGTGAGTGCCGTGAGCATCGTTTACGCCCCTCATCCAGCTACCGTCCGTATTAAAGGCTTCGCCTTTTTTAAATACGCCGTTATCGTTTTTATCATAGTTTCGCTTGCCGTCTTTTACGGGTTGATTTTTATCTATCGGGCCGTTTCCTAGCGCGGCATCGGGGTATCTCATGCCGTTTTTTCCATAATTTCCGATCGTTTTTACGATATGAATCCTACCGTCTTGAAACTCCGGGTGGCTCAAAAGTACGCCCGAGTCCATGACGCCCATCTTTGTTCCGCTGCCGTTAAAGCCTAAAGAGTAAGCCGTAGAGGCGTTCATGGAGACTAGTCCCCAGTCTTTTTTATACTCCGCGCTCTCCCAGCTAGAAGTATTTCCGGAAACGCCGGCCTCGGTGTAAGCATAAGCTCCGCTTGCGGCTAATAGCAAACAGGTGAGCGCCGAAAGAGGCAAATTTGAGCCCTTGTTGCTGCGTAAATTTACGAATCTACGCGATACGTTTGAATACATTATTTTCCTTTCGTTTAAAAGAATTTAAAATATGTTATTATACTAAGCTTTAATTTAAAAATTAATTATAAAAAATAAGAGAATTTGCCGATAGCGTATTAAAATTTGATAAAATTTAGCGCAAAACGTCGCTAAAATTTTACGTAAATTTAAATTATGTTATAATCGCGTAAATTTAAAATAAAGGTAAAAAATGGGGCTGAAATCTGACGCCTGGATACGCAAAATGTCGCACGAAAAGGCGATGATAGTGCCGTTTGCCGAGGAGCAAGTCGGACGCGGCGTGGTTAGCTACGGAGTGTCTAGCTACGGCTACGACATCCGCGTGGGCGACGAGTTTAAAATCTTTACGAATATCGGCGGTACCGTGGTCGATCCAAAAAATTTCGACGAGAAAAACGTGGTGGATTTTAAGGGCGACGTCTGCATCGTCCCGCCAAATTCGTTCGCTCTAGCGCGCACGATCGAGTATTTTAACATGCCCGATAACGTGCTAGCCATCTGCCTAGGCAAAAGCACCTACGCTCGCTGCGGGATCATCGTAAACGTCACGCCTTTTGAGCCCGGATTTAAGGGGCACATCACGATCGAGATATCAAATACGACGCCGCTACCGGCTAAAATTTACGCGAACGAAGGCATCGCGCAGGTGCTATTTATCGAGGGCGACGAGCCGTGCGAACTGACGTATGCGGATAAAAAGGGCAAATATCAGGCGCAGGAGGGAATAACCCTGCCTAGGATTTTGAAGTAAAAGCGAAAAATACCGCGTTCCAGGTTAAATTCGCCGAGCGAAATTTGATAAGGCACGGTTTTTGCTCCGACTGAATAAAATTTAAATAAACGGCGAACTGGTTTTGCGTTTAGACGAGACGGATTAAAATTTTACGACGGAAGCTACTTCGTCGGTAGCGACCGAGTAAAATTTTAATCCTTCTGCTTGCAATTGCGACCGCAAGGAAAGCAAAGCGAAGTATAAACCAAAAAGACGAGCTGTCAAAAAGATAAAGCCGTAATTAAGGAAAATATATGTTTAACGGAAAATCCATTCTCATCACCGGCGGCACAGGCTCGTTCGGCAAAAAATACACCGAAATTTTACTCTCCAAATTTAAACCAAAAAGGCTAGTCATCTACTCTCGCGACGAGCTCAAGCAGTACGAGATGGCGCAGGTTTTTAAAGATCCTGCGATGCGATTTTTCATCGGCGACGTGCGCGACGAAAAGCGCCTAATGACCGCAATGAACGGCATCGACTACGTCATCCACGCAGCAGCCATGAAGCACGTTCCTATCGCAGAATACAACCCGATGGAGTGCATCAAAACCAACATCAACGGCGCGCAAAACGTCATAGACGCGGCGCTTGAGTGCGGCGTGAGCAAGGTCATAGCGCTCTCGACCGACAAGGCGTGCAACCCGGTAAATTTATACGGCGCAACCAAGCTTGCCAGCGATAAGCTATTCGTCGCGGCAAACAACATCGCCGGTAGCAAAAAAACTCGTTTTAGCGTCGTTCGCTACGGCAACGTCGTGGGCTCGCGCGGCTCGGTCGTGCCGCTGTTTAAGAGGCTGATCGCAGAAGGCGCAAAAGAGCTACCGATCACGCACGCTGATATGACGCGGTTTTGGATCACGCTTGAACAAGGCGTAAATTTCGTACTTAAAAACTTTGAGCGCATGAAGGGCGGCGAAATTTTCATCCCTAAAATCCCGTCGATGACGATGATCGAGCTAGCCCGCTCCATGGCGCCACGTCTTGGCGTAAAAATAATCGGCATCCGCCCTGGCGAAAAGATGCACGAGGTCATGGTCGGCAAGGACGACGCGCACCTAACGTACGAGTTTGACGACCACTACGTGATCAGCCCGTCGATCAAATTTACGAGCAAAGACGACGACTTTAGCACAAACGCGCTAGGCGAAAAAGGGCATCTCGTGGAGGAAAATTTCGAGTACAGCTCGGATAAAAATAAAATTTGGCTAGATAAAGACGGGCTTTTGGAGATGATCGAGGCGAGTAAATAAATTTGACTGAAATTTACAAAATTTGAGCCTAAACCTTTAAATTTAGAAAAATAAGGCGAAGTATTTTTTCGTTAGACGAGGCAAATTTAAAATTTGCGAGGGAGCGTATATAAAATACGTGACCGAGAAAATTTTAAATTTAACGACGTATAGCGGAAATAAAGACAAGCCGAAAAAGGATAAAAATGATACCCTACAGCAGACAACAAATCACCGACTCCGACATCACTGCCGTCGTGAGCGCCTTAAAAGACGATATCCTAACGGGCGGCGACAAGGTCGGCGAATTTGAGCAGGCGATCGCAAAATACGTCGGCGTAAAGCACGTCGTAGCGATGAACTCGGCGACGTCGGCACTTCACGTCGCGTATCTAGCACTAGGCGTAAGAGAGGGAGACGAGGTCGTAACGACGCCCATCACGTTTGCTGCGACGGCAAATGCGGCATTGATGGCTGGAGCTGAGGTTAAATTTGCACCCGTTAAATTTGATGGAAATATCGATGAAAACGCGCTAGCATGCCTCATCACGCCCAAAACCAAAGTCATAACGGCGGTTGATTTCGGCGGCAATCCCGTAAATTTAGACGCCATCCTAAAACTAGCCAAGCAGCGCGGCATAAAGGTGCTTGACGATGCGTCGCACGCGCTGGGCAGCTCGCAAGGCGGCGTAAAAGTCGGCGCAAAAGCGGACGTTAGCATTTTTAGCTTTCACCCCGTTAAGCCGCTAACGACCTTTGAGGGCGGCGCGTTAGCGACTAACGACGACGAGATCGCGCGCTTAGCACGCCTCTACCGCTCGCACGGCATAGCTAAAAAACGCCTCTGGGATAGTGACCAGACCGTACTTGGCTACAACTACCGCCTGCCAGACGTCGCCTGCGCGCTAGGGCTAAATCAGCTAAAAAGGCTAGACGAAACCATTGCGGAGCGCGAGAAAATCGCCAAATTTTACGACGAAAAATTTGAGAAAAACCCGTATTTTAGCACCG
>CAUSIL010000086.1:0-7838 GCA_963531395.1 uncultured Campylobacter sp. | reverse complement strand
AGCTAAAATCCGCGCCCAGATCTACCAGCGCGCCTAAATTCATATCGCCGCTAATGCCCGCGCTCGCATCGTAGTAAAGAAATTTCGCCAAGCTTAAACCTTAGGCACGGTCATCGAGCCAAACGGCAAGATGATAATCCCCGCGTCCGCGCCTTTTTGCGCGAGCGCCTCGTCTAGGGCCTTTTGCAAATCATGATACGGTTTTAGGTGAACGGCTCGCATCTCGTCGTCGCTAAGCTCGCTCACCGCCCAGGTCTGCGCCCAGAGCGAGATTTCGGCCATTTTAGCGGCCTTGTGATAGCCTAGATGAAATTCGTTTGAAATTTTTCCAGCACCTCTTGCGGAGTCGGTGCGGACGCCATTAGGTTAAAAAACGGCTTTGGACCGATGCCCGTGCGGCACTTTGCGACCATTATCAAAATCCCGTCCTTAGCAAGCGCTAGTTTGCCGTTATCTAGGGCTTTTTGCGCCTGATAGAGGTCGACGTCCATCGGATAGGGCGCGACTGATATCACGATATCTGCCTTGCGCGGGATATTTACGCAAAAGACCTCGTCGGCCTTTTTTACGCAGTCGTAAAAGCTGTCGTTTAGATCGCCAGCGCTTGCGTAATACACGCCGTGCTCGCTATCAAGCACCGTCTGGATCGAAAAAACGTCGATGTGCGCTAGAACTTTCATCGCGTCGATCATATCTTCATGCACGGGATTGCCTTCTAAACGCAGCGCCTGAGCGTCGGCGCTAAGGGCTAGTTTGTGGTTTTGCTCGATGGTTTCGTATTTGGCGACGCCCGGTAAAAACGCCTTGCGCCCGCCCGTGTAGCCCGCAAAATAGTGCGGCTCGACCGAGCCTATGACGATCACTTTTTTGGCTTCCGCAACGATTTTGTTTAGATACATCTGCGTGCCGTTTTTGGACTCGCCCAGATAGCTCATCTCGTCTTTTTTCGAGTCGTGGTCGCATACTTCGCCTTTGGCGCTAATCTCGGCGTAAATTTCTTTGCCGAAGATCATCTCGTACTCTTCTAGCGTGCCCTCTCTGTGGCAGCCCGTGGCGATGATGAAGGTTTTATTTTTATCGCGGATTTTCGGGTAAATTTGCTTTAAAACTTTGGCCGTCGGCGTAGGTCTTGTGCCGTCGTTTACGATGATGACGATCTTTTCATCGCCTGCTATAAACTCGTCAAAGCTTTTTTGATTTATCGGATTTGCCAGAGCCTTTGTGATGAGCGCCGTTTCGTCGAATTTAGCCACGGGATTGGGGTTAAAAACGCCTAGTAAATTTTTTTCCGGAACGTTTAGGTCGATGATACCCTCTTTGCCGTAGTGAATAGGAATCTGCATGTTTGCTCCTTAAGTATGATTATTAATTTTTTATCTTAGGATTATATATAAAATTTTCTTTTAAACGCATTTAAAAAAGGGTATCTAATTTTTAAATTTATAGAACGGATAAAATTTATTATTAAACGTAAGATTAATATATACGAATGTATTTTTAATTTTTTTATTAGTATTTAATTTTAATATTTATATAATCGCGCCATAATTTCCTAAAAGGAGAAAAAATGGAATTCCTAACCAGTTTGAGTGAAAGCACGCAGTTCACTCTCCAACTAATAGTCGTACTCGGATGTCTGTTCTACGGCGCTAAAAAAGGCGGTATGGCGCTGGGCGTACTAGGCGGTATCGGTCTTGTTATCTTGGTATTTGCATTCGGTATGAAGCCGGGCAAACCCGCTATCGACGTTATCCTCACGATCCTAGCCGTCGTCGTAGCAAGCGCTACTTTGCAAGCTGCGGGCGGTCTTGACGTTATGCTTCAAATCGCGGAAAAAGCGTTAAGAAAAAATCCTAAATTCGTCTGTATTTTGGCGCCTCTTTGCGGCTGGACGCTAACCGTTCTATGCGGCACCGGACACACGGTTTATACGCTACTGCCGATCATTTACGACGTATCTATTAAAAGCGGCATCCGTCCGGAAAGACCGCTAGCCGCTACCACGATCTCGTCTCAGCTAGCTATCATTGCTAGCCCAGTTTCGGTTGCGGGCGTATCTATGGTCGCCGTTTTGCTAGGCACGGGTACCGTTCATATCGACGGCTTTACTAGCTACGTGGACCTACTAAAAGTCACTATCCCGTCTACGTTTATCGGTATGCTTATCATCGGCACTTACTCGATCTTTAGAGGTAAAGACTTAGATAAAGATCCCGAGTTTCAAGAGAAGATCAAAGACCCTGAGCAAAGAAGATATATCTACGGCTCAGACGAATCCCACTCTCTAATCGGCGAAAAACTTCCTGCTAAACAGTGGAACGTGATGTGGATATTTCTCGCTACCATCGCTATCGTGGCGGTGCTTGGCTACTATAAACAACTCCGCCCTAGTTGGACTAGCGATGTCCCTGGTAAATCTATCGAAATCGTAGTGGATAAAAAAGTAGTTAAAAATATTACCGTAAAAGACGGACAAGTAGTCTCTACCGTAGATAGTAGCAAAGTCGTCTCAAACGTAAAAGACAGTAAGGTAAAAGACGCTACTAAATTTACTAACGTAGAAGTCCTGGATAAAGACAAAAAAGTAATTCAAACCATCGTGCTTCAAGACGGCAACGTAGTTATTACTAAAGAGGGCAAAATCGAAACCGTCGCAAACGCCAGCATCGTAGTAAAAGATACTATGAAAAAGACCGCTCCTTTAGGTATGGTCGATACGATCCAAATTTTCATGCTTTTAGCTGCATCCATCATGATGATCTACTCAGGTATCAAGGCTGCTAAAATCGCTCAAAACGAGATCTTCCACAGCGGTATGGTGGCGCTTGTCGCGATCTACGGCATCAGCTGGATGGCTGAGACGATGTTTCACTCCCACATCGAGATGCTAAAAGGCTCGCTAGGAGAGGTGATGAAAGCTTATCCATGGATGTATATCGTCGTAGGTATGCTGATTTCTAAGTTCCTAAACTCTCAAGCAGCCGCTGCTGCGACGTTCGTACCGCTTGCTGTTCAGATCGGCGTGGATCCAGGCATCATTGTTGCGTTTGCTACGGCTTGCTACGGATACTTTATCCTTCCTACTTATCCGAGCGACCTTGCAGCCGTGCAATTTGACCGCTCCGGCACAACCCATATCGGTAAATACGTCATCAACCACAGCTTCATCATCCCGGGTCTTATCGGCGTGTTTAGTTCGTGTGCGGTGGGTTGGGTGCTAGCTAATCTGTACGGATTTATTAAATAATCTTGCCTTCAGACAAGCTGCCTTTGTGGCTTGTCTTTTTCCTTTATGCTTCGTTGGATTTAAATTTTACTTGGTCACTACCGACAAGGTAGCTCCCATCGCAAAAATTTAAATCCGCCTCGTCTAAAGAAAAAAATACTTCGCCTTATCGCTTTATGTTCAAATTTGAAGTCAAATTTACAAATTTTACTCGCTGAGACCCATAACCTTGAAAATGTCAAATTTAAATTTGCGACACTTTGCGTCAGCAAAGCTGTGTCGCCACCTTAAAAGCGTCGTAGGGGGAGGGGGATTAAAGGGGGTGGGGAGCGACTTCGCAATTTAAGCCCCCACCCCCTTTACAACAAAGCAAAACTTGCAACGCAAAATTTAACCAAACCAAATTTAGTATTTTAAAGGTGCGGGTCTCGGCGAGTAAAATTCTGAAATTTATCCAAATTTGAGCGGCGCAAATTTGACTCCGAATTTGGCTTCAAATTTACAGCCAAAAAGTCAAATTTAAATTTCACTTCAGCCTATCGCCGAATTTTTGTTTGTCGCTCATATAGACGAAGCTTAGCACCTCGGCGACGGCGCGAAAGAGCTCTGCAGGTATCATATCGTTTACCTCGCACATCTTGTATAGCTCGCGCGCTAGCGGCGGATTTTCGACGATTTTGACGTTGTTTTGCACTCCGATTTGCTTGATGCGAAGCGCTAGAAAATCCACGCCTTTAGCGAGGATCACCGGTGCTTTTTCCTTTGTTTTATCGTAGCGAAGAGCGACGGCGTAGTGGGTCGGGTTGGTGATGATGACGTCTGCTTGCGGGATATTTTGCATCATTCTGTTGCGCGCGGCTCGCATTTGCAGCTGGCGGATGCGACCTTTTACCTGCGGGTCGCCCTCCATCTGCTTGTACTCGTCCTTGATCTCCTGCTTGCTCATTCTTAGGTCGCGAAAATACTGAAAACGCACGATCAGTACGTCAAGAAGTCCGATGATAAACATCACGATGAGCATCACTGCGGCTAAAATCAGCATCTTTTCTTTTAGCCACGCTAGCTGCGTCGCCATCGAGAAAAACAGCGTATTCGGTAGCTCTTTGATGAAGCTAAAAAACATCAAAAATCCGACCGTAAAAACCGCCGTGACCTTGAGCACCATTTTGATGCCGTCTATCAGCTTTTTGAGCGAAAAGAGATTTTTGAGCCCTTTTAGCGGATTGATTTTGTTTAAATTCGGCTCCAAAGGCTTGGTCGTAAATATAAATCCAAACTGCATGAGATTAGCGACGACGCCCGCGACCGCGATACAAACGGCGATAGGCAGGATGATGAGCAGCGTGCGAAATATCGTCGTGATCGCGACGCTAAAGAGTAGCTTGCGCGTAAACTCCTGCCCGATGAGGCTTTGATAGTAGTTATATAGCGTGAAAAACTGATCGCCGATGAAGCCAAGAAGCGCCACTACGACAAAGATCGCGACCGCGAGCGTGACGAAGCCTGCTAAATCCTGGCTTTTGGGGACGTTGCCGTCCTTGCGCGCGTCTTCGATCTTTTTGGAGGTGGGTTCTTCGGTTTTTTCTTGGTCTTCGCCTGCCATTTTCGTCCTAAATTTATCTTGCCGAGCGTTTTGGCTCAAATTTGCTTAAATTTGGGCGATTATACCTAAAAGGAGGTTAAAATTTACGCTACAATGGAAAGTTTAAGGAGGATTATTTGTTTTTGCGCGTAACCTAAAAACTTGGCGGACGAAATTTTAAAAGCTAGGACATTAAACCAAAATTTATAAATTTTTGGGTATCATCCGTCTCTTACAACCAACAAAGCTCCCCAAGTCTTTTGAAATCCAAAAGCGCTTTTTGGTCTTACCAAATTTAGAAAGGTAGAGTATGTCAAAATACGCTATATTTAAGCACGGCGGCAAGCAGTATCGCGTCAGCGAAGGCGAATATCTTAAGCTTGACCATTTCAGTGCTGAAGCAAAATCATCAGTCGAGATTACGGACGTTTTGTGCGTAAACGACGGTGAAGTAAAGGTAGGCGCGCCGTTCGTAAAGGGTGCGAAAGTCGTTCTTGAAGTCGTAAACGAGGGCAAGGATAAAAAAGTCGTTATTTACAAAAAACGCAGACGCAAAGACTCAAAACTAAAACGCGGTTTTAGAAGACAGTTTACACGCGTAAAAGTCGTAAGTATCGCAGCTTAAGGAGATAAGAAATGGCACACAAAAAAGGTCAAGGCTCAACCCAGAATAACCGAGATTCCATCGGACGACGCTTAGGCGTTAAAAAATTCGGCGGCGAATTCGTTCGCGCGGGCAACATCATCATCCGCCAGCGCGGTACCGCTACTCACGCGGGCAGTAACGTCGGTCTAGGCAAAGATCACACGATTTTCGCGCTAATCGACGGTTTTGTTAAATTCGAAAGACTAGATAAAAATAGAAAAAAAGTTTCTGTTTATCCTGCTGCGTAATTACTACGCAATCTTCGGGGCGAAAGCCCCTTTTTTAAAACAACTCAATTTTCATGAAATCTAAAAGTTTTTCTCGATCAAAACGGCTTCGCTATCCCAACTCGCTTAGGAAAGATTTAAAATTTATCAAAAAATCTCGTATCAGAAACGATCGTCGTTCTATTCGTCAAATCCTGAAATTTGATCCAAACCGCGAAAATTTACCGCAAACGATCCGCATAAATAACGGTGCATGGCAAATCGTTTAAACTTTGCGGCAAATCAAATTTTAATCAATAAACCGATATAATCCGAAAATTTCACAAAATAACAAACCGAAAAACAATAAAATAAAATTTAAAAACCAAGGCAAAAAATGTTTATAGATAGCGTAAATTTAACCCTAAGCTCGGGTCACGGCGGGGCCGGCTCGGTGAGCTTTCGCCGCGAAAAACACGTGATTTTAGGCGGACCGGACGGCGGCGACGGCGGCGACGGCGGCGACGTATATTTCGTCGCCGACAATAACACCCACACGCTGGCGGCGTATAAAGGCAAAAAGGCTATGCGCGCGCAAGACGGCGAATCTGGCACGGGTCGCAGGATGTACGGCAAAAGAGGCGAGCACCTCGAGCTCATCGTGCCTCCTGGAACCGCGGTGTTAGATGCCAAGACGGGCGAGCTGCTCTGCGACTTAACTAGCGAGGGGCAGCGCGAGCTATTTTTAAAAGGCGGCAAAGGCGGGCTTGGCAACGTGCACTTTAAAAGCTCGATCAATCAAGCCCCCGAATACGCGCAAAAAGGCCTAGAGGGCGAAACGCGCGAAGTGAGACTAGAGCTAAAACTCATCGCAGACGTGGGGCTCGTAGGCTTTCCGAACGTGGGTAAAAGCACGCTAATCTCGACCGTTTCAAACGCTAAACCCCAGATCGCAAACTACGAGTTTACCACGCTTACGCCAAAGCTAGGTCTCGTCGAGGTTGACGAATATAGCGGCTTTGTCATGGCCGATATTCCTGGTATCATTGAGGGAGCTAGCGAAGGGCGCGGGCTTGGCGTGCAGTTTTTAAAACATGTCGAGCGCACTAAAATTTTACTTTTTATGCTCGATCTTGCGAACTACCGCAGCCTTGAGGAGCAGTTTGACGTGCTGAGGGCCGAGACGGCGAAGTTTTCCGGCGAGCTTGCAAAAAGAGATTACGCGATCGCTCTAACTCGCGCGGACGCGGCCGAAAATTTGCAGGAAAAATTTGACGCGTTTTTGTCGCATCTGGGGCTTGCGGGCACGGCTGGCGAGATGAAATTTAAACAAGATATTTATGAATTTGACGCCTCTAAGCCGTTTTTCGTGATGCCGATATCTTCGGCTACTGGACAAAACATAAACGAGCTAAAATTTAACCTGCTTGAGCTGCTTAAAAAGGAGCTGTAGGTTGCGCTAAAAGCGCGCCGCATAGGGCTTTTGCGAACGCGGGCCTTAAGCACGTCCGAATATGTGGGTAAATTTTATGTTTATCGCTCGCAAACGCCGCAAAAAGATAAAATTTAAGAAGGCGAAATGAATAAAATTTTTATTCTAGTATTTTTATGTTTCGGCGCGTATTGTTGCGATCCCGCCGATCCGGTGCTGAAGTTTATGGACTTTAATGATAAGGATCGCGACGGCGCGCTGAGCTTGCAGGAGTGGATGGCGAGCGAGGTGCCGTCCGGGCTGAGAGTAGAGCTAAATCTGCGCTCAGGCTCGGAATTTAAGAGGCTCGATGCTAATCATGACGGCAAGATTAGCCTTGATGAGCTGGGAGCGAAACTGTCTGCAAAAATTTATTGGTCCGAAGATTCGTGTGCTTTTTGGCCTTGGCCGGACGGATCCGAGGATAAAAATCAATCCGCCGTTAAATAAGCGCGAAAAACACGTGATCTTAGGCGGACCGGACGGAGGCGACGGAGGCGACGGAGGCGATGTATATTTCGTCGCCGATAACAACACGCATACGCTAGCGGCGTATAAAGGCAAAAAGGCCATGCGCGCGCAAAACGGCGAGGCAGGCACGGGGCGCAGGATGCACGGCAAAAGAGGCGAACACCTCGAGCTCATCGTGCCTCCCGGCACCGCGGTGCTAGATGCCCAAACGGGCGAGCTACTCTGCGACTTAACTA
>CAUSIL010000085.1:0-7854 GCA_963531395.1 uncultured Campylobacter sp. | reverse complement strand
GCCTTTCTCTTTTTCTTGGGTGGCGGAAGGGGTTTCTACTTACGAAGCGTCGCCCCTTCCGCCCCCAAACCCCCACCAACCCCACTGCACGTGAGAGGTGGCGACATAGCTTTGCTGACGCAAAGCGTCGCGAGTTTAAATTTAGCATTTTTGCAGTGCAGGTCTCGGCGACCCAAATTTGCAAATTTGACTTAAAATTTGAGCGTAAAATGATAAGGCGAAGTATCGTGAGATGATTTTAAATGTTTTGAAGTAAATTTCGTCCCAAGACTAGACATATAGTCTGTCGTAGGGCGAAATTTACGAAATCATTTAAAAGCGCTCGCGAGACGAGCCGTCAAATTTATAAAATCATCGCACCGATTACGCCGCCGATTAGTAGCGGTATATTAAAGAAGATAAACGTCGGCACGCACGTATCGTAGATGTGATTGTGCTGGCCGTCGGCATTTAGGCCGCTTGTTGGCCCTAGCGTGCTATCGCTAGCGGGACTGCCCGCATCGCCCAGAGCCGCCGCGATACCAACTAGCAAGATAATAGCCGCCGGAGAAAAACCGAGCGACAGCGAAAACGGCACGTAGATCGCCGCGATGATCGGTATCGTGCCAAAGCTCGTGCCGATGCCCATGGTAACTAGCAAACCGATAGCTAGCATCAGTATCGCGCCGCCTATTTTGCCGCCCACCACCTCGCTAGCAAAGCTCACTAGCTGCTCGATACCGCCGCTCTCGCGCAAAACCGAGCCAAAGCCTGCCGCAACGAGCATGATAAATGCGATAAAGCCCATCATCGCTAGGCCGCTGTCCATGATTTTGTCGATTTTACGGTACTCGATACCGCCCAAAACTATCATGACTAAAAGCCCAAGAAGCGCGCCAAGAGGCATACTCTCGGTATAAATTTGCACCCCAAAGGCTACTACCGCGCCGCCTAGCACCGCCCACTCTTTTTTAGTCATTTCTAGGCTTGCGGCTATCTGCGCCTCCCTCTCTTCGCTCGTTTCAAATTTAGTGTGCGCGTAGTCGCGTCTTTTGCGATAAAAGACGAAAATCGCCAAAAAGAGTCCGACCAGCATCGAGGCTCCGCCTATCCACATCACGTCCGAGATCTGGCTCATCTGCACCGTTACGCCGTTGTTTGCTAGCTCTTTTTGGATGATACCGTGAAAGATAAGGCCAAAACCTACGCTAAGGCTCACGTAAGGCGCCTTTAGACCGAAAGTAAGAGCGCACGCCACGGCTCGGCGGTCGATGCCTAGGCGGTTCATCAGCGGCAAAAGCGGCGGGATGAGAATCGGGATGAAAGCGATATGCACGGGAATCAAATTTTGCGATAAGCACGCGATCGCGGCGATGATAAGCGCGAAATAGGTGCTGGTTTTTGCTAGAGCCTTGCTAACGGCGTTTATGAGGATCGCGGTTAGGTTCGTGTCGGCTATCGCGGCTGCAAGCGCGCCTAGCAGGATGTAGCTGAGCGAGGTTTCTAGGTTGCCGCTCATACCCGTTATCAGCGTCGAAGTAGTCGCCTTTAGCGCGCCCAAAAAGGCCTCTACGCCCCCAAATCCGCCGTGATAGATGAGCCCCGCGACTAGAGCGGAGACGAGGATGGAAAGCAGGATGTTAAACCTTAGCAAACAAAGCGCGGTCATCACGATGATGCTGATTACGACGGGATTGGTTAGCATTTTGATCCTTTTTTGATTTTTAAATTTATCATAGCGCTAAATTTACGACTCGGTGCGAATACGGTCAAATTTAAGCATAGCCAGCAAAATCAAGCAAACTAAGCACCGGGCGCCAAAGCCGCCTTCGCAGCGCAAAAGGCTAAATTTATCCTCGGCGAATTTGGCTCTAGATCAACGGCGCTAAGACGAACCGAAGTTAAAATTATCGCATTTTCTTGCGCTAGAACCCAAATTCGCCGTTTAATTACGCCTAGTCCATTTGCCCGACTTTGCGCTAAATCTATGCGCGAAAAACAAGCCCGCAAATGCCAAATTTACGTGCGTTAGGCAAAAGCTAGATTGCCCGGTCGCCAAACGGCTTTTATTTATCGATACGGCTCACATCCTTGGACGCAAATTTCCTTGCAAGTAGTTGCTTTCGGTTACTTTTAATAATTTTATAATATAAAAATTAAAGTAAAGTAAAATTTAGTCTAGCCGGAGCGCAATCTCGTAAAAACTATCAAAAGAAAACGATATTTAAACCGCTCTTAGCGCGTCTAAAGTCGCGGCTTTAGCTTTCAGCGGTCGTAATCCTTGATAAATATGAGCGCTAGTAGCGCGAATTTCGTAAAGCAAATTTAGCCAAAAATCCAAAGCTCGCCTTGTTCCTCGTATCGATTTAGAGATTTAAAATCGCAAACCGATATTTATTTTGCGTGCAGTTCTTTTGCGTATTTTGATTTTTCCAGATTTTCGATTAGCTTTTGCGTGCGCATATCTCTAGCCTCGGGCACTAGATGAAACCACGTGTCGTGCAGAAATTTACGCGGAAAATAGCTATCTTTATAATCCCCTATCATCTCAAAACCGTTATCTTCGATGAGCTTTTTTACGTCCTTTAAAAATTTTTGATTATCCGCGGCGTGCGGGTCGTTTAGATCGTAGCAGTCATCGCCCGCGACGGCCGGATATGTAAAGATAAATTTAATCCCTTTTTCTTGCTCCAGCTTTTTCATAAATTTTAAATTTCGCCTAAAAATATCGTTTATGCCGATCTTGCTACCCGAAAAATCGGTGAAAAATATATACTGCTGGCAGGGCATCTGGGTGTCTCTTGCCTCGTCTACTTTGCCGACGTATTGATAATCTCCGCGCTCGCCGTTTTTAAAATTGGGCGAAAAATCGTGTACGGCTTGCGGCCAACGATGGATAAAGTTGTTAAAATTTATCTTAAACGCCGCCCTATCCCTATAGTCTCTGGTTACGGCGTTCATAAAGGCTTGCGGCGGGATTTGCGAGATAGTTTTTAGCTTTTCTAAAAACGGCAAATAGTCGTAAAAATGATGTAGCTCGAAAAAAATCCCGTAGTAATAAGTATCGGGCGGTATGTCGCCGATATAGTAGCGATACTCCAAAGGCAGGATAAAAATATCGCCTTTGTGGGCGAATTTAGCCGCGCGGTATAGCCTATGAAGCAGCGGATAGCCGCCGTGGTCGCCTAAATTTATCGTTAGCTTGCCAAAGTGCTTTTCAAGCATCAAAGAGTTTATGCCGTGGTATGAGTTTGAGCCGCTTTCTACGATGATGCGGTTTTGATCGGTGGTGTTTGTTATGAGATAGTTTTTGTATGCGTAGTGATGCGCCGACGAAACTTTGATGAGAAACATCGCAAACGCCAAATAAGCTCCGATCAAAGCGAGCGTCAAAATAGGAAGCGCGATGAGGAAAATTTTATATTTTTTCAAATTTAATCCTAAAAGTTAAAATACAAAAACGGTGACTCCTGCGCACCGGAGCTAAAAGCAAAAACCAAAGCCAACAAAAACGCCGTAAAAAGTGCGGTAAGAAAGCCGAATTTTGCTCTAGCGGCCATTTCGTTCGAGTTTCGTCCAAAAACCGTAACCAAAAGCGTGACGCCTATGATTGCGCAAAACGTACCCATGGCTATTTGCGGCGTTTCTAGGAAATTTATTTGATTAAATCCTAAAGAATTGCTTATATGCTCTAAATAGTTAAAATTTATCTTAACCGAGCTGAAGTCAAACATGCCTTTTAGCACCTTCATCGCGCTATCTAGGTCTCTAGCGCGGAAAAATATCCAAGTGATATTTATAAAGTTAAACGTTATAAACCAGGCTAGAAATTTATTCATCGGGCGAAAATGCGCGCCGTAAAATCTACAAACCATCATCGCTAGTCCGTGCAGCGCCCCCCAGATGATAAACATCCAACCAGCCCCGTGCCAAAGTCCGCCTAGCAAAAACACCGCAAAAACGTTAGCGTAAGTGCGGTATTCGCCTCTGCGATTACCGCCTAGCGGGATATAGATATAATCGCGTAAAAATCTCGAAAGCGTCATATGCCATCTGTGCCAAAAGTCTTGGATGTTTAGTGCTTTATACGGGGAGTTGAAATTTAACGGCAAGATAATGTTAAACATATATGAAATGCCGATAGCCATATCGGTGTAACCGCTAAAGTCGAAATACAGCTGAAACGTATAGCTAATGCTCGTTATCCACGCCTCGCTCATACTAAGCGTGGAGTAAACATCAAATCCATGAATAGCAAACCTAGCGAAAAAATCGGCCACTACGACCTTTTTGAAAAGCCCGATCGAAAATAAAAACAGTCCGATGCTTAAATTTTTATAGTTTATGCGCTTTAAGCGCAAATTCGCAAACTGCGGCATCATCTCGGCGTGGTGGATGATAGGGCCGGCTAAAAGATGCGGAAAATACGTAACGAAAAGCGCGTACCGAAGGAAGCTGGATTCTTTTACTTTTTCGTGATAACAGTCTACTAGAAACGCTATTTGCGTAAATGTAAAAAAGCTGATGCCAAGAGGCAAAATAACGTGATGCAGCGGCACGTCTGCGCCGAAAATTCCATTAAAATTTTCTATCAAAAAGTCGGTGTATTTGTAGTAGGCTAGCAAGACTAAATTTGCCGCGACGCCCGCCCATAAAATAAGCTTTTTGCGGGAAGGGTGATTGCAAAGCAGATGACCGACGTAGAAGTTAAACGTGATCGAACCTAAAATAAGCGGGATATAAATAAAATTCCAATATCCGTAAAAAAATAGCGAAGCGACGGTGAGCCATAAAATACTTAGTTGGATCAGCTTAAATTTATTTAATATAAAATAGACGCTAAAAGTAATCGGCAAGAAAAAAACGATGAATGCAAATGAATTAAAAAGCATCTCACTCCTTGTTTAAAAAAGAGTTTAAATATACTCAAATTTGATTTAAATTAAGCTTTTTAATCCTAAATTTGATAAAATCGCTCAAATTTCACCAAAAGGATCAAATTTGAGAAGCGACATCATCAAAAAAGGCTATACGCGCGCGCCGCACAGAAGCTTGCTAAGAGCGACGGGGCTAAAGGACGAGGACTTTGAAAAGCCCTTTATCGGCGTAGCAAATAGCTTCATCGAGATTATCCCGGGGCACTTTTTTCTCAACAAATACTCCGAAATTTTAAAAGACGAGATCCGCAAAAACGGCTGCGTGCCGTTCGAGTTTAACTGCATCGGCGTGGACGACGGCATCGCGATGGGGCATAGTGGGATGCTTTATAGCCTGCCTAGCCGCGAGCTGATCGCAAACTCGATCGAAACGGTTATGAATGCGCACGCCCTAGACGCTCTAGTTTGCATGCCAAACTGCGATAAAATCGTACCCGGCATGGTGATGGGCGCGCTTCGCGTAAACGTGCCGACGGTTTTTGTTAGCGGCGGCCCGATGAAAAAGGGCTACACCAAAAAAGGCGAGCCGATCGACCTGTCTACGGCGTTTGAGGCGGTGGGGAAATTTGAAACCAAAGAGATCAGCGCCGAGGAGCTAAAAGAGATCGAGTGCAAAGCCTGTCCAAGCGGCGGTAGCTGCTCGGGGATGTTTACGGCAAACTCGATGAACACGCTGTGCGAAGCGATGGGTATCGCGCTAAAAGGCAACGGCACCGTGCCCGCGCTTACGCCTGAGCGCGAGGAGCTTATCAGGCAGGCGGGACGCCGTATCTGCGAGATAGCGCTCGATGAAAAATACAAAATCCGCAACATCGTGAACGAAAAATCGATCCAAAACGCCCTAGTCGTCGATATGGCGATGGGCGGTAGCAGCAACACCGTGCTACATATCCTAGCTATCGCGCGCGAAGCGGGGGTAAATTTACAGATCGCGGGGCTCAACGACATCAGCCGCAAGATCGCTCACATCGCCAAAATCAGCCCGAGCTTGCCAAATATCCACATGGAGGACATCGACCGCGCGGGCGGCCTAAGCGCCGTGATAAATGAAATTTCGCGCCGCGACAACGGCCTGCTGGACTTAGGCGCGCCGACCGTCACGGGCGAGAGTCTAGGCGAGCGCGTCGGAGCTAGCGTCATAAAAGACGAAGAGGTCATCCACAAGGTCGAAAACGCCTATTCGGACGTTGGCGGACTGGCGATTTTGTTTGGAAATTTAGCCGAGCAGGGCTGCGTCATCAAGACAGCGGGCATCATCGGCGAGCGCAAATTTAGCGGCAAGGCCGTGTGCTTTAACAGCCAAGACGAGGCGATAGAGGGCATCTCAAAGGGCAAAGTCGGTAAAGGCGACGTAGTCGTCATCCGCTACGAAGGGCCGCGCGGAGGCCCGGGCATGCAGGAGATGCTAAGCCCAACGTCGCTCATCATGGGGCGAGGTCTGGGCGCGGACGTAGCTCTCATCACGGACGGCAGATTTAGCGGCGCTACAAGAGGGCTAAGTATCGGACACGTAAGCCCCGAAGCGGCCGAGGGCGGCATGATCGGACTGCTACAAGACGGCGACATCATCGACATCGACGTGGACACATACGCGATCAACGTGCGCCTAAGCGAAGAGCAGATCGCTGCGCGCAGGGCTAAATTTAAGCCGATCGAAAAGCCTCTGCCGTTTCGCTGGCTACGGATGTATCGCAAGCTGGTAACAAATGCTAGCAACGGAGCGATTTTGGAGGCGTAAGACTTTATATCCAAGATATTTTGGTCAAAACGCTAGGTTCTCTTTGGTCTAAATGCACGCAAAGCGGTAGCAACTAAAGAGAACCGCTTAAAACATCCTCGAAAAAGCAAAATCAGGCGGTAGATGCCGGCCGAAAATCACGGTAAAAGATATAAACGAAAACAAAAAAAGATGGTTATAGATTTTATATTTTAGATAAAAATATCGCAAATTAATCTAGCTACATTTTAATTTTATTTAATAATATTTTAGCTACAATTCTTACCTTTTAGCGTCAAGTTTGACGACCACGTTTTAGGATACCAAGATGATTACCTCATAGATACACGTTTAATCTCAAATTTTAGTCTCGCGGGGCGAGGAAATTAATACAAAGAAAATTTATGTTTAAAGAATTTAGAACAAAATATCTAACGAATTTCTGGAACGTCGGGCAGGCGATGATTATCCTAGCCATCGTCGCGACCGTGTATTTCGGGATTTTTGGCGGCGGATGGGCGGTAACTGGCGAGATGACGCGCTGGGGAGGCGAGTTTTTGGAACTTTTCGGGATGGATCTTAGCGGCTACTCCTACTATAAGATCACAAACCTTGACGGTAGCCCGCTCACGCGCTTTGAGGGACTTATGCTAATAGGTATGTTCGTGGGCGCTACGATCGCGGCATTTATGGCAAACAAAGTCAAATTTCGCCTACCCGCAAGCAAAATTCGCGTTTTTCAAGCTATCGTCGGCGGCTTGCTTTCGGGCTTTGGCGCGCGTCTGGCCTTTGGCTGCAACTTGCTTGATTTTTTCACCGGACTGCCGTATTTTTCGCTACATACGTGGCTTTTTGCCGTGTTTATGGTGCTTGGCATCTACGTCGCCGTCAAGGTCGGCAAGCTGCCTATCTTTATGCCTAAAACCGAGCTTAAAAATTTCGGCCCAAAAGGCAAAGGCACGACGCACGACAAAGGCCGCGCCGACCGAAATTTTGCCATCGGCGTGATTATCGCGATTTTAGCGATTATCTGGTTTGCGTATCTTTTGATGCAGGCGCCGGCGCTCGATCTAAAAGTTAAAGCTAGCATCTTGCCGCTTGGACTGCTTTTTGGACTGGTTTTCGGTTTTATTATCTCAAAGGGTCAAATTTGCTTTACTTCATGCTTTCGCGACCTGTTTTTATTCGGCAGAGACGTTGCGACGAAGGGCGCGTTTTATG
>CAUSIL010000084.1:0-7872 GCA_963531395.1 uncultured Campylobacter sp. | reverse complement strand
GGGGGGCGGAAGGGGCGACGCTTCGTAATTAGAAACCCCTTCCGCCACCCAAGAAAAAAATAAATTTGAGAGCTTAAATTTAATGAACCAAGTCAATAAAAAACCAAGATTTAAATCAAGGTTTTATATTTAAATCTTGGATATAATTATCAAAAATGAGTTGAGGCAAGCTCAAATTTGCCTCGAGTAAATTTAGCATTTTCGCGGTGCGGGTCTGGGCCGTCCAAATTTAACGCAAAGCCAAATTTAAGCGGGCCGCGGCGCGTAAAAGTCAAATTTAACTTGACATAATCTCGCGGGCGTTTAAATTTACAAAGTCGCGCGACGAACTCGGCTATGCGGCAAGTTCAAATTTAAGCAAAGCCGAATTTATAAAGGGCACGGTGCGTAAAAGTTGACGGACGGCGCGGCAAATTTGAGCTCAAATTTAACTGCGAATAAAAGCGAAACGAAATAAAATTTAAAATCTTAATACAAGGAGAAAGTTATGAACAGACGAGGATTTTTAGGACTCAGCGCGGCGCTGGGCGCGACGACGATGGCTCCTAGCCTTTTTGCGAAGGAAAACTTTACGATGTGGGGCGCGCCTGCGATCCCTAGCGTGATAATGGCCGTAGCAAGCATGCAAGGCCAGCTAGCAAAGACGCACGACGTGAAGCTGCGCATCTGGAACACTCCGGACGTCCTGCGCGCAGGCGTGGCTAGCGGCGATATCAAGGTTACTATGTCGCCCTCAAACGTCGCAGCGAACCTGCGAAATCAAGGGTTAAATTTCGCGATGTTAAATTTACTCACGCTAGGCGTCATGAATGCGATGATAAAGGACGAGAGCATCAAGACGCTAGAGGACTTCGTCGGCAAAAAAATCATAATGCCGTTTAAAAACGATATGCCCGATCTCGTGCTACGCGCGCTTTGCAAGAAACGCGGCATAGACGCGAGCAAGCTTGACATCACGTACACCCAGACTCCGCCTGAAGCGGTGGGGCTGTTTATCCAAAAGGACTACGACGTGCTTATCGTGCCGCAGCCTCTTAGCGAAGCGACGATTTTGCGCGGTAAAAAAGCGGGCGTAGCTGTGCATTACGGGCTTGATTTTCCTAAAACTTGGGGCGAGAGCTTTAATGCCAAGCCATACATCCCGATGGCGGGCATCATCGTCAATGTGGACTACTACGAGGCAAATCGCGCGCTTTTTGAGACGCTGCACTCCGATCTAACGAGCGCGCTAAAATGGATCCTAGAAAATAAACAAAGCGCGGCTAAAATCGGCGCCGAGTATCTGCCTGCGCCCGAGCCTGCGCTAGCCGGGGCTTTTGATAAGGCAAATTTAACGGTAACAAAAGCGCATGAGTTGCAAGACGACGTAATGGCATTTTTTGAGCAAATTTTTGAGTTTAATCCAAAGTTGCTCGGCGGTAAAATGCCTGATAAGAGCCTGTTTTTATGATACTTATAGATAACGTCAAAAAAGACCGCGGAGCGATTTTAAAGGTTGCGGACTACCTTTGGGGCGGCTTTAGCGGTCTTGCGACGATAGCGCTTATCATCGCGCTTTGGCAGATCGGCAGCGAGCTGGGAGGGGAGTTTTTACTCCCGGCTCCGCAGGCTGTTTTCGTGCGGGCGTACGAGCTTTTGGCGAATTATAAAAACAGCGAGATAAACATCACTCTCGTGCGCTCGCTAGTGGGCGTCGGTACGGCCTGTGCTATCGGTATCACGCTGGGGCTGGTTGCGGGCGCGTATAAAAGCTTTGCCGCATTTTTAAAGCCCGTGATCACGACGCTGCTTTCTATGCCGCCTATTATTTGGATCGTTTTAGCTATATTTTGGTTCGGGTTTGGAAACGCGAGCACCATCTTTACGATCATCATCACGGTTTTGCCGCTAACCTTTGCTAGCTCGATGGTCGGCATGATGAGCGTTAGCGAGGAGCTAAAGGAGATGTTTGACGCCTATAAACTGGGCGTTTGGAAAAAAATTCGCCACCTTTACGTTCCGCATCTAACTAGCCACATCATCAGCTCTCTAAGCGTCGCCGTAGGCATGGGCGTAAAGATCGTCATCATGGGCGAGCTGCTAGGCGCGAACGACGGTATGGGCGCAAAGATCGCAAGCGCGCGCGTGATGCTAGATACCACCGAAGTGATGGCCTATGTAGTGCTTACCATCGCTATCATTATGCTTTTTGAGTATCTGGTTATCGAGCCGCTAAAGATCACGCTAATGCCGTGGAAAAGGTAGTTTGCTATGCTGGAACTTCAAAATTTAGAATACGAAATTTTACGCGACAAGGTCGTGCGCGACTTTAGTCTAAAAGTCGGCGCGGGCGAAGTAGTGACGCTCTTTGGCGCGAGCGGCTGCGGTAAAACTACGATCCTGCGCCTGATCTCGGGTCTCATAGATCCCCGCAAAGGCAAGATAATCAATAAATTTAACAAAACGACCTATCTCTTTCAAGAAAATCGCCTGCTCGAGTGGAAAAATGCGCTCGAAAACGTATTGCTCGTGATGGACAAACCCGATGAAAAGGCCGTGCTACAGCTATTTGCTAGACTTGGACTAACGGAAAAAGACGCGCTAAAATACCCTGACGAGCTAAGCGGCGGTATGCGCCAAAGGGTTGCTTTCGTGCGGGCGATCGTGACAAAGCCTGATTTGCTGCTGATGGACGAGCCGTTTTCGGGGCTTGATTATGATATGAAAGAAATCCTGATAGACATCGTCACGCGCCGCGTCGAGGAGGGTATGAGCGTAGTGCTGGTAACTCACGATAGGATGGAGGCGGCTAGGATGTCTAGTAAAATTTGCTTTTTAGCGAGCAAGGGCGCGGTGATCGAACGCGAACTGGAGCTTGACCGCGCCTTTTCACAGCGGGATTTTGCCTACGCTAGCGGCGTGATAGAGGAAAATTTTAAAGGAAAAATTTATTATGATTAACGACTTTTTTACCCATCCGATGAGAATTTTTTTCCTTACGAGCGCGGTTTGCGCGGTGCTAGGCGGGGCGATATTTTTTACGCCCGTAGATTTCGTTAGCTGGCATAAATTTATCTTTTTGCACCTTGTCGCAGCGCTTGCGTACGCGGGATTTTTGCTAACGGGACTAACTGATTGGACGAATTTCGGCGGAGGGCTAAAAAAGCACGCCTACGTTATGTTTTCGTTTTTTGCGGCGAGTTTTGTTAGCGCGTTTTTTAGCCTGTTTGCGGCGCATTTTTTTATGGCGCTTTTTTGGGCGTATCTGGCCGGGCTTTGCGTTTATATGATCTGGCTTGATAGAAACGACGATCAGCTGGGCGTTTTAGCATTTTTACTCGGCATTTTGGGATTTGAGATTTACTATCTGCTTAGCGGTGAGGAGAAATTTTTAAATTTACAAATCCACCTGCACGTGATTGCGATTTTGCTTATATCTTTTCGCGTTAGCGTCGTGCTTGGCAAAGAGGCGCTAAACCGCGAGCCCGGTATGCAAGACGCGGCCTTTGTGCCAAATTTCGTCTATAAAAACATCGCGATCGTTAGCGTTTGCGCGTTTTTGTTAGTTAGCTTGTTTTTTGAAGGCAGCAAGGCGGTAAATTTTGCCGCGATAGCCTGCGGTAGCGCGATTTTAGCTAAGCTAAAAGAGTGGCACTACAAGGAGCTTTTGCGTCATAGTTTCGTGATTTACTACTACTTGATGCAGCTTTTGCTGGCGGCGGGCTATGCCATTTACGGCGCGAGCGGGATTTTGGGCCTGGGGCTAGAGACAAATATGCTGCACGTCATCGCTCTAAACGGCATTATCTTTAGCATTATGCTTATCTTTAACATCGCGGGTCTGCGCCACAGCGGACAGGAGCTTGAGTTTTTACGCCTTAGCAAGATCGCCTTTGCGCTTGTTATTGTCGCGGGTGTTTGCAGGGGCTTTTTAGCTTACGTTTGGAGCGGATTTTATATCCATCTGCCAGCGACCTTTATCTCCGTAGCTTTCGCGCTTTGGTTTATCGATTTTTATAAAATTTTTAGAGATAACGAGTTTAGCGACGATCCGGAGTAGATTTATTTTGCGGATTAAATTCGGCTTATTTTAGCGCCGTAGAATTTCGCCTAGATAATGCCGAATTTAGCCATCCGAATAAAAATAAATCGCCGTATTTGTTTTGCAAAGCCGTATTGTATTTTGCGGCTTTTTCGAGCAACCGAATCGGCAAACGAAAAAGTAAAATTTTACGCACAGAATTCCTTTAAATTTTCGCGTTATCATAGCCGTTAAAACCGAAAATTTATATTAACTTCGCTAAAATCTTTTTTTTAGCGACAAAAATACGAAAGGAACGGCCGTGGCGCTACGAAACACTCTGCACTATCTGCTTTTAAGCGAATATCTAAATCCGCAAACGCTACAAAAACTAAATAAAGAACAAAGTAAATATAAAAACGCCTACGAAACTACGCCTGATAAATTTACCGATGATTTTTGGCATTATTTAAAGCAAATGAAAAGTGTTTCAGAGCTTGCAAAAAGCGGAAATAAAAGGAAATTAAGCATTGAAATTTACGGCGGGATTTTCGAGCTGGACGAGATTTCAAATCTGATAATAAAACAAAATCCGAATTTGCAAACTAGCCAATTTCGTCAAAGTCAAAATCAAAAAGCCACGACTTATTTTGTAAAATTTACGGGCGATTTGTCCGTCAAAAACGAAGAGGAAAAAGTTAAACTAAGCACGCTCGTTAGCGAGCCCGATTTTAGCGAGCTAGACACTAAAAAATTAGAACCCGTATGCGGCGAAAATAGCGGATTTAACGTTGATTTAAATAGCGTATTTTTATCCACCGCTCCTTGGGCGGCAGCAAATTTTAGCAAACCGCAAAATTTAGATTATAAAAATTTCGAAGCTCTAAAAGATAGCATAAAAGCCCAGATAGAAGCGCTAGGCAAAAACGAACGAAGTCTGAGCGAAATGGTAAAATTTATCCACGGCGAGTTTAAAAAGCAGTTGAATTCGCCGCTAGTAAGCGACGATCTTCGCGTAAATATCTGCCTAGAAAGCGGCGTAAAAAGTAGCAGCGATTTACTCAATAGCTTTTATCTGGACGAGATTAGCATAGCCCTAAAAGAGGGCTTAAATAATAAAAATTTGCAAACGATTTTTGACGAAACGGGCCCAAACGATATAAAAATAGGGCGCATAGATATGAGAGATAGCGCAAATTTTGATACCGTTTTTTCGATGCTAGAACCCAAAAACTACCCGCTAGGCGCGTTTGCTAGCGAATATATGTTAATTTACTCGCAACAAATCGCAGTAAATAATATAATGAAGCTTTTTAACAAGAAAAAAGGCGGCGTTTATAGCGTAAACGGGCCTCCGGGCACGGGCAAAACGACGCTCTTAAAAGACGTGGTCGCAGGCGTGATCGTGGAGCGAGCAAAGGTTTTATCTACGCTAAAAGAAGACGAAATTTTCGAGCGCGGCGTTAAGCTAGACGGTAGCCAGTATCCCGACTTTTATCCGCTAAATCCCAAGCTAAAAGGCTTTGAGATCGTCGTGGCTTCGTGCAATAATAAAGCCGTAGAAAACATAAGCGCGGAGTTGCCTAAGCTTGATAGCGTAGATAAGGCGTATCTGGGCGAGCTTGATTATTTTAGGATGCAGGCTACGAGACTGCTATCGGCGGGCGTCTGGGTAGAGTGCCAAAAAAGCCAAATTTCGCAGCCTGCCTGGGGGCTAATCTGCGCCACGCTAGGCAATAGCGGCAACGTAAGCGATTTTAAAGAAAACTGCCTAAACGACTTTTTTATCAATCAAAACCATCCGGAATTTGACATCTTAAAAACGCAAGGCGCGATAACGAGCTTTAACGATAAATTTAAGGTCGACGGGCTCGTAAATTTACTCAAATTCGGCAAACAAAGCTATGATTTTAAACTAGCGCAAAAAGAATTTAACGAAGCGTTAAATACCGTAAATACGCTACTAGCACTACTAAATTTCTCTACTCAAAAGTCGCTAAGCGCGCAGCAGAGTAAAGAAGAGCGCGAAAACAGCTCGCCTTTTATGGCGGAAAACGGCATAAAAACCGCTGTCGCTCAGGCTAGGATAAACGTCTTTATAAAAGCGTTAAATTTGCATAAAGCCGCTATCTGGTCGCAAAAGACGAAATCGGGCGCAAATTTGGCGGCGTTTTGCGATCTGGGTAAATTTAAAAAGAAAGAGCAGGCAAGGGAAATTTTAAAATCGCTATTTTTCGTCGTTCCCGTCGTTAGCTCGACGTTTGCCTCTTTTGGGCGGTTTTTTAGCGATTTTGGCGAAAACGATATCGGACTTTTGCTAGTAGACGAGTCGGGTCAGGCAAATATCTCAAACGCCGTAGGCGCGCTATATCGCTCCAAAACGGCGGTAATAGTAGGCGACCCTTTGCAACTAGAACCGGTAGTAACCCTACCCGAAAATTTAAACGACGTGCTGCTTGGCTATACCAAGGCGTCTAGGGAGTTTAACGTAGCGACAACTTCGCTGCAAGCGTGCGCGGATAAAACTCAAAAAATAGGCGCTTATATCGGTCAAACCTGGGTCGGCTCGCCGCTCATCGTGCATAGACGCTGCGATAATCCTATGTTTAACGTCGCAAATGAGACGACGTACGACGGCGCTATGGTCTGGGGCAAAGGCAAAAATAAAAACTCGCTCGCCAAAGCGGCAAGCTGCTGGATAGATATAAAAACGAGCGTTTGGAGCGGCAACGGCAGCGAGGCTGAACTAGCGGCGGCGGATCAAATTTACGAATCGCTAAAAACGCTAATCGGCGCAAACGAGAGCGAACATATAAAAATCATAACGCCGTTTACCGATGTCGTAAAGCAAAGCGCGGCCTTGCAAAAACAAGGCAAAATACGAATCAGGGCAAACACCATCCACACCATGCAAGGCCAAGAAGCCAAAGTTGTTATCTTTATCCTAGGCGGAGCTAGCGCGGGCGCAAGAGCATGGGCGTCGGCAAAGCCGAATTTACTAAACGTAGCTCTAACGCGCGCCAAAGAGTATATCTATATCGTCGGCGACAAGGATGCATGGGGCGGATTAAACTATTTTAGCGTTGCGGCTAGAGAAATTTAAGAATAGAAATTTAAACGAAATAGCGATAAAATTATAATTTAAAATTTAAAGGAGCATAAATGTCAAATATCTTAATCATAGGCGCGGGCGGCGTGAGCCAAGTCGCGACCGTAAAATGCGCGATGAATGCGGACGTTTTTAGCAAGATCACCCTTGCTAGCCGCACAAAAAGCAAGTGCGACGCGATCGCTAAATTTATAAAAGACCGCCTAGGCGTTGCTATCGACACCGCCCAGATCGACGCGGACGACACCGATGCAGTGGTCGCGCTCATCAAAAAAACGGGCGCCGATTTGCTGCTAAACGTCGCGCTGCCGTATCAGGACCTAACCCTCATGGACGCGTGCTCTCGCGCCGGCATCCCATACATCGACACCGCAAACTACGAGCACCCCGACACCGCCAAATTTGAGTATAAGCTGCAGTGGGCGAAGGACGGCGAGTTTAAAGCCGCAAACACGATGGCGCTGCTGGGAAGTGGCTTTGATCCGGGCGTAACTAATGTATTTTGCGCCTACGCGCAGCAAAATCTCTTTGACGAGATCCATGAGATCGACATCCTAGACTGCAACGCAGGCGATCACGGCTATCCGTTTGCGACGAATTTCAATCCCGAAATCAACCTGCGCGAAGTAAGCGCAAAGGGCCGCTACTGGGAGCGCGGCGAGTGGAAAGAGACTGAGCCGATGGAAATAATGTTCAAGTGGGACTACCCAAAAGTGGGCGTCAAGGACAGCTACCTGCTCTACCACGAGGAGCTAGAAAGCTT
>CAUSIL010000083.1:0-7875 GCA_963531395.1 uncultured Campylobacter sp. | reverse complement strand
TACGTTACCTTCGAACTCCAAGTTTTTCTATCCATCTGTATACCTTTGTGAAAAAGAGAGATTATATAAAAATTTTATTTAAAGTTTTTAGAAGCATCTTTGAAATTTAAAACAAATCTGGATTAAAATCGGTAAATATTATTAGAAAAAGGCTGCTTGGCATAAATTTAAAGGCGTAAATTTATGCAAATTTACGCCAAATTATTATTTTCTAACGACATGTAAGAACTGCATATGTTTGCGGTATTGCTCGATTACGTCGTTTATCAGCGTGGCCTCGCTCCAACCAAGCACGTCGTAGTCCTGGCCGCCCTCTTTTAGATAGACCTCGGCTCTGTAGTAAAGATCGTCGCCCTCAAGCTCCCTCGTGTAGTCCGGGCTCTGGCTTTTGGTGAGATATACGCCATATCTAAAGTCCATCTCGTCGCCAAGCCCGACGTTTAAATTTACGAAATTTTCAGCTTTTGTTACATTTGCCTCAAGGCCGTTTTTGGCAAATTCATCTTTTAACTCGTTAAAGGCTTTTAGCACGACTTCGTTTAGAAATTTACTACCGTCTTTTTTGCTAGGTAGCGTGATGATCGCGCTTAGTCGCTCTTGCCAAGGCTTTGAAAGATCGCTAAGAGGCATATTATTAAAGTTATTTGTCTCTTTTTTGGTTACATCCACGCGCAGCGCCTTAAATAGCCCGTAAATGGCGCCAAGTAGCACTATGGCAAACGGCAACGCCGTAGTTATCGTAAGTGCTTGAAGCGAGCCAAGGCCGCCGGCTAGCATCAAAAATGCCGCCACGACGCCCACTGTAACGCCCCAAAAGACCTTTTGCCAAACCGGCGTATCGTCCTTGCCGTTTGAGCAAAGCATGTTCATAACTATCGCCGCTGAATCAGCCGAAGTGACGAAAAATATAACAATCATAAAAACCGCGATCGTGCTTAGCACGCCTGAAAAGCTAAATTTTTCTAAAAACATAAAAAGCGCCGAGGCCGAGTCAGAATTTACCGTGCTGGCAAGCTCGCTAAAACCGCCCTGAACAAGCGCAATCGCCGAGTTGCCAAAAAAGCTCATCCAAGCAAAGGTAAAGCCCGTCGGTACCAGAAGCACGCCGATCACAAATTCTCTTATCGTCCTGCCCTTTGAAATTTTAGCTATAAATAGCCCCACAAACGGCGACCAAGATAGCCACCAAGCCCAGTATAGCAGCGTCCAGCCGCCAAGCCAGCTCTCATTTTGCCTCTCGTAGGCGTAGAGGTTAAAGGTGTTTGAAATAAGCGTCGATACGTAGTCGCCGCTGTTTTGCACAAACGACTTTAAAAGCTGCGTCGTATCGCCTAAAAATAGTATCAAAAACATAAAACATATAGCTAGCGCAATGTTTGCGTTTGATAAAATTTTAATCCCCTTATCAACGCCGCTAGCCGCCGAGATGGTCGCTGCAAAACAAAGCACTATTAGAAGCGTAATATGCATAGTCGGCAGGCCAAAAACGTGCGTAAGGCCGGCATTTACCTGAAGTACGCCGTATCCTAGCGAGGTCGCTACGCCAAAAAGCGTCGCAACAACTGCAAATGTGTCGATAGCGTTGCCGATCTTGCCGTAAATTTTATCGCCGATTATCGGATAAAACGCCGATCTAAGCGTGAGCGGCAAGCCGTGTCTATACGAGAAAAAGGCAAGTATCAGCGCCACGATAGCGTAGACCGACCATGCGCCCATGCCCCAGTGAAAGAAGGTTATATTCATCGCAAGCTTTTGCGCTGCGATAGTTTGCGCGTCGCCGACCGGCGGGTTTAGATAGTGCATGAGCGGCTCGGCCACGCCAAAAAACACAAGTCCGATGCCCATGCCGGCGGCAAAAAGCATAGAAAACCACGAGATATTTTTGTGCTCCGGCTTTACGTGATCGGCTCCGAGCTTGATCTCGCCAAGCTTGCTAAAGCCAAGGATAATGATGCTTAGAAGTATGACGGCGACGGCCAGGATGTAAAACCAGCCGAATTTGGCCGCGATGTAGTTTTGCATACCTTTAAAAAACTCATTTGAGAAATTTGGAAATATTGCTGCAAATGCCGTTATTAAAAATATGACAACAAGCGATGGGATAAATACCGAATTGTTAAATTTCGACTTTTGAAATTTGATCATTTTTCTCCTTTTTTGTAAATTTCAGCTTCATTTCAAAATAACGAAAAAAAGTAAATGAGTCAAATTTACTCCTTAAGTTTTTGACTAAATTTAAGGAGTAAACCACTGCAAAAAGGCGTTTTGAAAAAATTTATACTAAATTTGTCTGTAGTCTATTTTCGCGCTTTTAGCTTTTGTGACTCCAAAGATGATCGCAACGATAAAAGCTATGCCAAATGTGATATAAAGTATGACGGTCGGCTTCTATACTTCGATGCGAGATAGCGCCACGTCGCGCTAAAGCCCACGGTCGCGCCTACAACAGCCAAAATATACGTTACCTTCGAACTCCAAGTTTTTCTATCCATCTGTATACCTTTGTGAAAAATAGAGATTATATAAAAAATTTGATTAAAATTACGGGCAAGCTGCGGTAATTTGGGTTAAATTTTTAATCTTTTCTAATTTTTAGACCTAAATTTATCGGCCTAAACGTAAATTTAAGCCTAAAATCGAGTAAAATGCCTCAAAATTTTAAATTTTCCTATCGCATGGTAAGCTAGCGACCAAACAAGGAAGCAAATACAAATAAGCCGAATAATATCGGTAAAATCGCGAATCTCAAATCTGCCCGTAATCAAAGAAAAAATCACTCCGCCCGCGATACAAAGAGCAAGAAGCGTCAGCGAGATAAAAACCGCAATGTTTATGATTTTTGCCGTCTTGCTCTTGTTTTCGCTATTTTTAGCCAGGGTTTCAAGCAGGGTTATTCTATTTATAAAGCCGTCTCTTTCGTACTCTACGCGCACGAGATCGCCCTGGTCCAGACTAAAATCCGCTGAAAAAACGCCGCTAAATTTAATCCCGTCCAGCTCAAAACTAGCGCCGATAAACTCGTCTCGCTTAATAGTGCGTAAATTTAGAGCGCTAACCCTGCCCGTTTTAGTTAATTTTTTCAAATTTGCTCCAAATTTTCGGCGATTTCTAAGACTTCAAAATATTCGTTCTCTAGCGTTTCAAGCTCGCTTTTAGCTGCTTCTAGGTCGTTATAAAGCGCGGTTAGGCCGATTTGTTGATAGATTTTAGGATCGCTAAGGCCGGCGTTTAGCTCTTTTATCTTAGCTTCCAGCGCGGCGATTTTTTCTGGATGCGAGGATAAAATTTGCGTTTGCTTGTAGCTTAACTTTGCGCCGGTTTTGCTCTTTTGCTTTTGCGCTTGCTCGGCTTCGCTTGCTAGGCTTTCTTCAAATTTACCAAGCTCGGCTAATTCGTCTTCTAGCTCGAGATAGACGCTGTACTCTTGATGTAGCACTTCGATCGCCGTGCCCTCAAAGGCCCAGAGCTTGTGCGCGATCTTATCGACGAAGTAGCGGTCGTGACTCACGATGATTATAGCACCTTCAAAGCTTTGCAGGTAGTCCTCAAGGATGTTGATAGTTGCGATATCGAGGTCGTTTGTGGGCTCATCCAGTACGAGCACGTCGTACTCCTTGCTAAAAAGCAGAGCCAGCGCCACGCGGTTTTTCTCGCCGCCGCTTAGCACGCCGATGGGTTTATCGAGGAATTCTTTAGGAAATAGGAAATTTTTAAGGTAGCCATAAACGTGTATATTTCGCCCGCGCACCATTACGTGATCGCCGCCGTTTGGGCAAAAGGTCTCGATGAGGCTTTTATCGTCATCCAGCGCGCTTCTGGACTGATCAAAGTATCCCACTCGCACCTCGCCTCGCTTGATCTCACCGCTACTAGGATTTTCAAACCCGAGTAAAATTTTAATAAGAGTGCTTTTGCCGCTGCCGTTTCGCCCAACTATCGCGATACGCTCGCCTTGCAAAACGCGCGCGTTAAAACCCGAAAAAAGCTGCTTGCCGCCGATAGTTTTGCTTAGTTGCTTGATCTCAAATAGCATCTTTTTGCGGTTTACGCTTTGCGTTTGATTAAAATTTTTGCTCGCGCGCTCAAGCTCGAGCCTAACGCGGCGTATCACGCCAGGATTTTTCTTAGCCTCTTCACGCATGGCTAGCACTCGCTCTTTGCGCCCTTCATTGCGCTTTAGACGCGCTTTGACGCCTCTGCGCAGCCACTCCTCCTCGGCTTTTAGCTGTTTTAACAGAGTTTCGTGAGATTTAGCTAGGCTGGCTAGGATTTCCTCTTTTTTAGCTAGATAGTTCGCGTAACCGCCGTCAAAAGAAGCCAGCGCGCCCTCCTCGATCTCGACGCTTCTAGTTGCCAGCGCGTCAATAAAGTAGCGATCGTGCGAGATAAAAACTATCGTCTGGCGCGAGCTTTTTAGCATCTCCTCTAAAAATCTCACCATATAAACGTCAAGGTGGTTCGTAGGCTCGTCAAGCAGCAAAACGTCGGGCTTTTTAAGTATCAGCGCGCCCAGAGCCACGCGGCGTATCTCGCCTCCGCTAAGGCTAGAAACAGCGCGGTTTTCGTACTCTTTTAGCTTAAACTCCTCCAGCACGCGCTCGATCTTGCGCTCGATCTGCCAGCCGTCTTTTGCCTCTATAAATTTGATTAGCTCGTCTTGCCTCGCGTTTAGTTCTTTGTTTTGCGCATCGCGTCCGAGCGCTTCTAGCACGGCAGCATACTCGTCCCTAGCGTCAAAAATCTCTTTTAGCTCCAAATTTAGCGCGTCTTTTACGGTAGCCGCATCGTCAAATTTAGGATTTTGCGCGAGCATTTCTACTTTTACGCCGCCTTGCGCGATACGCCTGCCGCTATCAGGCTCTAGCGCGCCCGCGATTAGCTTCATTAGTGTACTTTTGCCGCTGCCGTTTTTACCGATGATAGCGATGCGCTCGCGCTCGTTTACGCTAAGGCTTACTTTGTTTAAAATTTCATTAGGGCCGAATTTTTTACTAACTTCGATTAGATCTATGAGTGCCACGCGCGCGCCTTAAAACGAGATATGCATGCTAAGCGCGATGATACAAAGCGTAAGCGCCATCGGCACGTAGATATATCTGCCCGTAAAATACCAAAACGCGCCTTGCTTTTTTGCCGCGCCGGTATTTATCTCGTCCATGATCTCTTCTTTTTTGATGACCCAAAACCACGACACCGCACCGATCACCGCGCCGATAGGGATGATATAGATGGAAACAAAATCCATCCACGGCCCCCAGCTGGTTATGGCTTCCATATTTACGCCGATACCAAAGCATATTATGCAAAGCGCGATTAGCACGACGCCGCGCTTTAGCTTAGGAAATTTGTGCATGATCGACTCGGCGACGACTTCAAACATATTTTGTAGCGACGTCACGCCGCCAAAAATCACCGCCGTAAATAAAATAATCGCGAAAATTTGGCCTCCGACCATGTCTTGTAAAATTTTAGGCAGCGTTACGAAAAGTAACCCGGGCCCCGCCGCGGGATCCATGCCGTAGGCAAAGACCGCAGGCAGCATAACAAGCGCCGCCGTCATAGCCGCGATCGTATCAAAGATCGCCGTTTTTTGCGCGCTATCGACGATATCTTCGTCCTTATGCAAATACGCGCCGTAAACTATCATACCGGAACCCGTGATAGATAATGAGAAAAATGCCTGACCCATCGCCGACACCCATACCATAGGATCAGCTAGCTTGCCCCAGTCGCTGTGAAAGATAAATTTATACCCGCCAAACGCCCCGTCTAAAAACGCCACCCTAATCGCTAAAATAAAAAATAGAATAAAAAAAAGCGGCATCATGATTTTGCCGGTTTTTTCTATACTATGCGCGCCGAAAAATAGCGTAAATAGCGTGCCCGCAACGACGATAAAATGAAACGGCACGACCGAATAAGACGAAAACGCAAAGGAGTCAAACCAAGTGTTCGTATCCACGCTCATTAGCGAACCCGTGACCGCCTGAAATAGCGCCTTTAAGACATACGCGATGATGACTGCGTAGCCGGTAGCTATACACATCGAGCCCGCTAACGGTATCCAGCCTAAAATTTTACCGAAAGTTCCCCAGTTTCGGCTCTTCCAGGCGTATTCATAGGAGCCTAGCGTACCGGTTTTGGCGCGTCTACCGATAGCATACTCCGCAGATAGCCCGACGTAGGAAAATATCGCGATAAAAAGCACGTAAATAAGCAAAAATGCGCCGCCGCCGTTTGAGCCGACTTTATACGGGAAGCCCCAGACGTTTGCCATGCCCACGGCAGAGCCAACGCAGGCGATGATAAAGGCCCATCTAGAGGTAAAAGTTTTATGCATTTTGACGTCCGTTCGTAGTAGATTTTTTAAATTATACTTGATTAATCTAATAAAAAGATTATGCCCGCCGACCGAGCAAACCCGCCGCGCCGCCTTAAAACGCTTTAAATTTATATTTGGGTATAATCGCGCGTTTTTAGAATTTACGTTACAAAAGAGAAATTATGAATTTATCGCTCAAAAAGCTTACTATCCCGATATTTTTAGATATGTTTTTGCACTTTGTTACGCTCATCATAAACACCTACATGGTGACTAAAGTTAGCGTCCACCTAGTGGGCGCCATGGGCGCGGGCAATCAAGTCATGGATTTATTTATGACGATCTTTAACTTTTTAAGCGTTGGCTGCTCGGTCGTTGTCGCGCAGGCTCTAGGCGCTAAAAATATAAATTTAGCCAAACGCGTCATACACGCCAGCATCACGTTTAATACGATAATCGGGCTTTTTAGCGCGGTTTTTATTTACTTTTTCGGATTTGAAATTTTAGAGCTTTTAAATGTCCCGCAGCAACTTAGGCAGGAGAGTTTTGGCTACCTGCACATGCTAGGCGTAGCGCTTGCTTTTGACGGTATCGGCATGGTGCTAGCAGCCGTGCTTCGCGTCTACAACTTCGCCACTGCCGTCATGCTAGTCTCGCTTTTAATGAACGTCATTACTCTATGCGGCAACGCTATCGCGCTTTTTGGCTGGCTGGGACTACCAAACTACGGCCTCTACGGCGTCGCGGTCTCGACGGTCGCGGGACGCCTAGTGGGCGTTATCGTGCTATTTTTAATCCTGACCCACTACGCTAAGGTTAAAATTTTCTTTAAGCGTCTATTTAGCCTACCGTTTGCCATTTTGCGTAAAATTTTATCCGTCGGGCTTCCAAGTGCTGGCGAAAATTTGCTCTGGATGGCGCAGTATATGGTGGCTTTCGGCTTTGTAGCGAGCATGGGCGAGGCTAGCTTAAACGTGCAAACCGTTTATTTTCAAATCACGCTTTTAATCCTGCTTTGCGGAGCCAGCATCAGCGTCGCAAACGAAGTCATCGTGGGGCATTTAGTGGGCGCGATGAGATTTGACGAGGCCTATTCGCGCACGTTTCGCGCGCTAGAAATCGGCGTTTTTGCCTCGCTTTGCGTCGTATCGGTCGCGTATTTTGGCAAATACGAGATAATGGACGCGCTAAATTTAACGCCCGCGCTTAAAGAAATCATGCTGCCGCTTTTTACGCTCTCTATCGTTTTAGAGGCGGGAAGAACGTTTAATATCGTAATCGTAAACGCTCTGCGCGCGAGCGGGGATGCTAAATTTCCGCTGATGACGGGTGCCGTGTTTATGTGGGGTGTGAGCTTGCCGCTGGGATATTATCTAGGGATCGTGCAGGGCATGGGTATCATCGGCGTTTGGATCGGATTTACCGCCGACGAGTGGCTACGCGGACTCGTAAACACATGGCGCTGGAGAAGCAGAAAATGGCAAGAAAAACGCCTAGTTTAAAAACCGTTTGCGTAAAATGCGGCGAATTTGACGTAGCGCTAAATTTTAAAA